>JASHPD010000208.1 GCA_030038315.1 Acidobacteriaceae bacterium | reverse complement strand
AGGGCAACAGCGTGCAGAGCCGGCAACTGCTGCACGCAACGGGTGAGAGTTTTGCCTTCGACGTTCCCATTACGCAGCAGGCGCAGCCCAATCTGGTGGTGAGCGCAATGCTGGTGCACGATAACCATTTGATCACGGCGCAAAAGAGCCTGAAAGTTCCTCCCGTTGAGCGGACCCTGACCATTACAGTGACTCCGGACAAGAGCCAGTACGAGCCGGATGAGAAGGCAAGCTTCGACGTCTATGCTGCGGATTCTGCGGGCAAGCCGGTAGAGGCGGACTTCAGCTTCGGCGAGGTGGACGAAGCGCTTTACTCTGTGCGTCCGGATACCACCATGAGTATGGTGGGGTTCTTCTACCCGCAGCGGTACGTCTATCTCCAGACGCAGACCTCGTTCGACTTTTTCTTCTCCGGACAGGCGGGCAAGAAGAGCCCGCTGCTGGCGGAACTGCAAGGCCTGTATCGTCCGCGCATGGCGCAGGTAAAACCGGGCTCCGACCTGGTGGTGCCCAAGGTACGCAAGGCGTTTCCCGATACGGCGTATTGGAATCCGGGTGTGCGCACCGGACCCGACGGTCACGCGAAGGTGGAGTTTAATTTTCCTGACGCGCTGACCACCTGGCGCACCACCGTCCGCGCCATGACGGACGACGGCAAGGCCGGCGGCACGGTGACGCGGGTGCTGGTGCGCAAAAACCTGATTGTGAGGCTGGCTGCGCCGCGCTTCTTCCGGCAGGGCGATGAAACCGTGCTGCGCGTGATTGCCCACAACTACCTGGCAACGGCCAAAGACGTGACCTTTGCGCTGGATGTGAGTGGTGTCGACGTGATCGGCGGCCAGACACAGACGGTGAACGTACCGGCCAGAGGCGAGAGCTATGCGGACTGGCGCGTGAAGGCGCGCACCACCGGCAACGCGGTGCTGACGGCTAAGGCGCTCACCAATGTGGAGTCCGACGCGCTGCAGATGACGCTGCCGGTGCTACCGTATGGCGTGAAACGGCGCGCCGTGGGTGCGGGCGTCGTCTTTTCCGGCACAGGACAGAACCAATGGGCGTACAGCTTCCCCGCCAATTCCGACTCCGGCACGCGCAGTCTCACGATCACCGTGGCACCGAGCGTGGCGGGCACGATGTTCGACGCGCTCGACTATCTCACCAGCTATCCCTGGGGCTGCACGGAGCAGACCATGTCCAGCTTTTTGCCGGACCTGATGGTGGCGCAGGCGATCGACAAGCTGCATGTGAATTCGCCCCTCGATCGCAAGACGCTGGACGACATGGTGAAGGCGGGACTGGAGCGGCTCAAGAGCTATCAGCATGACGATGGCGGCTGGGGATGGTGGCCCGACGATCCGAGCCGCGTCTTCATGACGGCGTACGTGGTGAGCGGACTGGGGCAGGCGAAATCCGCTGGCTATGCAGTGGATGCCGATGAGGACAACAAGGGCCGTACCTGGCTGTTGGCTGCACTCAATGCGCATGCGAATATGCTTCCCGATCTGCGCGCCTACGTAGTGTACGCGCTGGCTTCAACCGGCGGCGCACCTGCGGATGCGCTCGACAAAGTGTGGGCGAGCCGCGACAACTTGAATGACGAGGGGCTGGCGCTGGCCGGTCTGGCTCTGGATGCAGCGGGCGACAGCCGCGCCCGCCAGGCGGCGCTGCTGCTCGAAAAGAAAGCCAAAGTGACCGATGCGGACGCGCACTGGGAAAGTAACTACGACGGGCTGATGGACTACTGGGACGATACCTCGCCTGAGACCACAGCCTTCGCGCTAAAGCTTCTGGTGCGGCAGGATCGTGGCAGCGGTCTGATGTCCAAAGCGGCCGAGTGGCTCGCTGCGCATTGCGACGGAGATTACTGGTTCTCGACCGAGCAGACGGCGATGGTGATTAGCGGGCTTACCGATTATCTGGCTCTGAGCGGCGAGTTGGCCAACAGTTCCGATGTTGAAGTTATGGTGAACGGAATCAGCGTGGGCCGACGGCACTTTGGCCCGGGTGACGGCTTCGGAGTCCCGTGGAAGATCAATGTGCCGGCGGCCCATTTCGGCGCGGGCGGGCAGGTGACGGTACGTAAAACCGGCAACGGCATCACCTATTGGAGCACGGACAGCAACTGGTACTCGGCGGGCCACAGTCTCTTCCAGCAGGGCAAGCTGGCGCTGAACATCACACGCGATTATTTTCTGCTGAAGAAGCGGCAGGACAAGCCAACCGACCCCATCACGTATGACTTGTCACCGCTCAGAGGCCCCGTGCACGTGGGCGATATCGTGGCCGTGCGGCTGGCGCTGAACGGAACACAGTGGAGCTACCTGATGGCCGAAGATCCAATTCCCGCAGGCACGGAGTTTCTTGAGAACGCGGGCCTCTACAAGTTCAACAACAAGCCCGACTGGTGGGCCGACTGGTTTACGCGCAAGGAGTTTCACGACGACCGCGCCGCGTTTTTCAACTCGGAGTTCAACGGGAGAAGCGAATACGTCTATCTGCTGAAGGTGGTCAACCCGGGCAAGTTCCAGATCAGCCCGGCACAGGCGGGACCCATGTATCAATCGAACGTGGAAGCTACCACCGATCCCGCAACCCTGGAGGTGCAGCCATGAGCGAGTTCGCGGATATGCTGAAGCGTCTGAGGCGTGCCTGGGGCTGGGTTGCTGGGCAATTCGGCGGAGTGCTCTTGCTCCTTGCACTGGGGCTGGCGTGGACGCGGCTGCCGGACAAACACGGCTGGCAGGTGGCGCTCACGCTCATCGTGCCGCTGCTTCTGGTTCTCTCCATGCTTGAGCTGCAGGCCGCAACCATGAGGGCGTTGGCTGCAGACGACGGGCCGCGCGTGAAGATGCTGTGGG
>JASHPD010000207.1 GCA_030038315.1 Acidobacteriaceae bacterium | reverse complement strand
GCACGGCTCAAGCCGCGCCCTTTCAAAACAGATTCAAGCCGGCCCATCACCGGAAGTTCACAGTGCAGGACGCGGAAGGGCGTTATTTGATAGCGTTTCTCTTTTCCGTAGATTCTCCGTGCGCGCCGGCTTGAGATGCGCGAAGAGAGTTTTTGTGATTTTTGCGAGGTATTGGACGTGAAGCTGCGATTTGCTCTCTGTTTGGGTCTCGTTTTTGGGGTGGTTGCGCCGGCGGCACCGATCGCCTCTGCGCAGGTGACGCTGCCGAAGATTCTCTCCGACCACATGGTGGTGCAGCGCGACCTGCCGGTGCATCTGTGGGGGACGGCGGCGCCGGAGGAGCAGGTGACGGTGAGCTTTCGCGGCGAGACGCGCACGGCGGAGGCGAGCCGCATCGGGCGGTGGAGCGTGTATTTGAAGCCCGGCGCGGCGGGCGGGCCGTTTGAGATGACGGTGAAGGGGAATGGCGCGGGCGAGAACGCGATTACGCTGCGCGACATTCTTGTGGGCGATGTGTGGCTGGCTTCGGGGCAGTCGAATATGGAGTTTCCGATGCTCAGCAACTGGTCCCACGAGGCTCATGCGGATGCCGAGCTGCCCAAGGCGGGGATTCCGAACCTGCGGCTGCTGATTGTGAACAGGAAGACGGCCGAGTATCCGCTGGACGATATCGAGACTTCAGGCTGGACGGCTTCGACGCCGGAGACGGCGAAGGATTTTTCCGCGGTGGCGTGGTACTTTGCGCGGGAGATTGACGAGCGCGAGCATGTGCCGGTGGGGATTATCGATTCGACGTGGGGCGGCACGGTGGTGGAGGCATGGGTGCGGCTGACGGCGCTGGGCGAGGATGCGTCGCTGGCGCCGGTCTTTGCGATTCGCGGGAAGATGCAGGACGAGCAGTCCGACGTGGTGCGCACGATTGCGCTGGGCGATGAGCAGAAGCAGATCGACGAGGCCAGGGCGGCGGGCAAGCCGGTTCCGAATTTTCCGTGGCATCCGTCGTTTCCTACGTGGGGGCCGGGGAATTTGTACAACGGGATGATTGCGCCGCTGACGCCGTTTCCGATTCGCGGAGTGATCTGGTACCAGGGCGAAAGCAACAGCGCGCTGGCACGGTGGCCTTACTATGGGCGGACTTTTCGCGCGCTGATTGAGGATTGGCGGCGGCAGTGGGCGGAGGGGGATTTCCCTTTCTACTTTGTGCAGATTGCGAATTTCAAATCGACGCCGCTGGAGGATTGGGCGGGATTGCGGCAGCAGCAGGTGGAGACGCTCGGGCTGCGCAATACGGCGATGGCGGTGACGATCGATATCGGCAATCCGGACAATGTGCATCCGACGGACAAGGTGGACGTGGGGCACAGGCTGGCGCTGGCGGCGCGGGCGCTGAGTTACGGCGAGAAGGTGGAATACTCCGGGCCGATGTTCCGGTTTGCCGTGCCGGATGCCAGCTCTGGAACCGGTTCTGTGCGTGTGTGGTTCGATCACGCCGAGGGCCTGAATGCGAAGGGCGGCGATGTGACCGGCGTTGAAGTTGCGGGCGCGGATGGAAAGTTTTATCCGGCGAAGGCTGTGATTGAGGGCGAGACGATTCTGGCTTCGAGTTCGGATGTGCCGCGGCCGGTGGCGGTGCGCTACGGCTGGGCCAACAGCCCGCAGTGCAACCTCTTCAATGGCGCGGAACTGCCGGCTTCGCCGTTTACTTCGGTGAAGGATTTTTGAAGCAAGTCGGACGAATTCGTGATTGCCGGGGATAAATCCTCGGTCCGCCTTCCTAAACCAGCCTGGCGAGTGCGGAGCCGCACCAGACGGCGGCGAGGCCGACGGCAAAGCTGCCCGCGGCATAGAGCGCGGCGACGGCGAAGGCTCCGGTGCGCAGCGTGGCGAGGGTTTCCCACTCGAAAGTGGAAAAGGTGCTGTAGGCGCCGATGAAGCCGACGGGAATGAGATAACGCCAGGCGGCGTCGAGGTCAGTGCGCTCGGCTAGAAACGTGAGCGAGAAGCCGATGATGAGGCAGGCGGTGGCGTTGACGACGAAAGTGCCGTAGGGGAACTTGACTCCCATGCGGTTTGAGACGGCCGCGCCGACCCAGTAGCGGGTGATCGATCCCAGCGCGCCGCCGAGCGCAATCCACAGGTACTTCTGCAAGGCAAAATCTCCTTCCTGAAATGTTTTGTCAACAGGTTGCGGGCCGGTTGTTCGGGAAGAACCTCAGGCGTGCTTGCCTTTCCACTCCTGGTAAGGGCCGTTGTAGTCCTCGATCTCGTGATTGCCCTTGAAGATCCAGAGGCGCGTGGCTACTTCGTCGATCAGGTCGTGATCGTGCGTGACGAGCAGGACCGTGCCTTCGTAGCGCTGCAGCGCGATGTTGAGTGCATTGATGGATTCGAGGTCGAGGTGGTTGGTCGGCTCGTCGAGGATGAGGATGTTCGGCCTGGTGAGGATGAGCTTGCAGAAGATGAGGCGCGCGGCTTCGCCGCCGGAGAGCGCTTTGGTGGGCTTCTGGCCTTCTTCGCCGCTGAAGAGCATCTGGCCGAGAATGCCGCGGATCTCTTCCGTGCTGGCCTTGGGATCGAAGCGGTGTAGCCACTCGGAGACGGTGAGGCCGTGCTCGATGGTTGAGCCTACGTCCTGCGGGAAGTAGCCGACTTGCGCCTCATGGCCCCAGAAGACGGCGCCGTTGTCGAGCGAGAACTCGGGATCGGCGAGGCCGGGATAGTTGGCCAGCAGGCTCTTGATGGCTGTGGTCTTGCCTGCGCCATTGCGGCCCATGAGGCAGACCTTTTCGCCGCGCAGCACGTTGGCGCTGAAGCGGTCGATGACTTTGAGGTCGCTATAGTCCTTGGTGAGCTCTTTGAATTCGAGGACGTGCTTGCCGCTGGGACGGACCTGGTCGAACTTGATGAAAGGGCGCTGGATGTTGGAGCGCGCGAGCTCGTTGGTTTGCAGGCGCTCGACTTCCTTGCGGCGGCTCGTCACCTGGCTCGAACGCGTACCGGCGGCGAAGCGCGCGATGAATTCGTTGAGCTGCGCGATCTTCTTTTCGCGCTGCGCGTTCTGCTGCTCAAGCGTGGAGCGGACCTGCGTTTTGGCCATTACCATGTCGTCGTAGCCGCCGGTGTAGACGATGATGGTTTGATAGTCGATGTCGGCGGTGTGCGTGGTGACGCTGTTGAGGAAGTGGCGGTCGTGCGAGATGGTGATGAGCGTGCCGTCGTAGCCGAGCAGGAAATCCTGGAGCCAATGGATGGATTCGAGATCGAGATAGTTAGTCGGTTCGTCGAGCAGGAGCGCTTCGGGCTTGCCAAAGAGCGCCTGCGCGAGCAGCACGCGGACTTTCTGGCCGCCTTGCAGCTCGCTCATCTTGCGCTCGTGCAGCTCTTCGGGGATGTCGAGGCCGTCGAGCAGGACGGCCGCGTCGGCTTCAGCGGTGTAGCCGTCTTCGTCGCCGACGATGCCTTCGAGCTCGCCTAATCTCATGCCGTCTTCATCGGTCATGTCGGTTTTTTCGTAGATGCGGTCGCGCTCTTCGAGAGCGGCCCACAGCGGCGCGTTGCCCATGATGACCGTGTCCAGCACGCGGTAGTTGTCGAAGGCGAACTGGTCTTGCCTGAGCACGCCGAGCTTGCGCGGGCGGACTACCGTGCCCTTCTGCGCTTCGATCTCTCCGGTGAGGACTTTCATGAAGGTGGTCTTGCCGGCGCCGTTGGGGCCGGTGAGGCCGTAGCGGCGGCCGGGGATGAAGGTGACGGCGACATCCTCGAAGAGCACCTTCGAGCCGTAGCGCATGGAGACGTTGCTGACGCTAATCATTTCGTTTGGCGGTTCCTGTTTGTGCTGGCGCGGACCGGCGGGCAGAATTGTGGCCTGCCGCAGAGCGGAATGCGCTTGAAGTTGAGTCGAGATGCAGCGCGCACGATGGGCGCGCGAAGAACTTCGGCTCTTTTATTTTCTCACAGCAGGCGAAATGAGTTTTGCCGTCAGGGGACCAGGAACGCGCCGGGGATTTTGGCGTCGAAAGTGGCTAATTCGGCGCTATGTGATTTTGCCAGCGCGAGCAGGTGGCCGTCGGTGGTTTGTTTTGGAGTGTGGACCCATGCGGGGAGTTGGGAAATGTCATGGGCGTCGGCGATAAATTCAAAAGAAAAGGATTCATCGCTCTTGAGATCGGAGAGAAGACTCCGAGCCTCTGAAACATTCGTGTCGTAGTCGGGAACCTGCGCGATAACCCGAATAAAGCCAAGCTCTGTGATCGAACAGGTCAGGAATGTAATCGGCGACTGTGCAGATGCCCATGCGCTCACGCGTGCGTGTTCCGTATGATCGCTGAGCCCTAAAGCAATGAGTGCATTTACGTCCAGCAGATAGCGCATCACGGAAAATCAGCAAGCAATTCCGCGACTCGCTCGCTGGTTAGCTTTGGCGCGTTCGGGCCAAAGGTCAAGGCCGGAAGACCTGTAATGGGGTCTTTGATAATCCTGCCTTTGAATTTCTTTTGCGGCTTTGCCGTCAGCACAACCCGCTCGCCTTCCATGCTGGCCGTGAGCGCTCCGCCTGTATCAATCCCCAGTTGGTTGCGAAATGGCGCGGGCAGCACCATTTGCCCCTTCGCGGAAACCCGGATTGTGGCTGTTTTTGCCGACATGGTAAGACAATCTTACCGCGATTTTACTTAGCGAACAAATGCCATCACGACGTGGTTGACAACGAAGGCCGCGCCGTAGGCCAGCACCAGCATGTAGGCGAATTGCAGGATAGGCCACTTCCAACTGTTGGTCTCGCGCTTGACGATGGCCATGGTCGAGGTGCACTGCATGGCGAAGGCGAAGAAGATCATCAGCGCCAGCGCGCCGCCGAGGGTCATGTCGTGGTGGAGCGCGGTTTGCAGGCCCTGTGCCTGCGTGGCGGGGTCGGCTCCGTAGAGCGTGCCCATGGTGCTGACCATGACTTCGCGCGCGAGGACGCTTGAGAGCAGGCCGATGCCGATCTTCCAGTTGAAGCCGAGCGGGGCAATGACCGGCTCGATGAAGTGGCCGAGGCGGCCGATGATGCTTTCTGCTAATTCAGGCGCTTGCAGGACGCCCGCGCCGGTGCGCACGGCGGGCAGGTGCGAGAGAATCCAGACGCCGAGGGTGACACCGAGGATGATGACGCCGGCCTTGTTCATGAAAATCTTGGCGCGGTCGTAAAGGCGCATGACAAGGGCGCGGACGGTTGGCATCCGGTACTGCGGCAGCTCGAGGATGAAGGGCGTTTCGCTGGACTTGAGGACGGAGCTCTTGAGCAGGCGGGCCGTTCCCAGCGCGGCGAGGAAGCCGGCGAGATAGAGGCCGAGCATGGTGATGGTTTGCAGGCTCAGGAGGCCGAAGAAGATGCCGCGATTGGGAATGAAGGCGGCGATGAGCAGCAGATAGACCGGCAGGCGCGCCGAGCAGGTCATGAACGGCGTGACAAGAATCGTGGCCAGGCGGTCGCGCTTGTTCTCAATGGTGCGCGTGGACATGATGGCCGGCACGGCGCAGGCGTAGCCGGAGAGCAGCGGGATGAAGGCCTTGCCGTTGAGGCCGATGGAGCGCATGACGCGGTCGGCGATGAGCGCGGCGCGGGCCAGGTAGCCGGAGTCTTCGAGAATGCCGATGAAAAGAAAGAGCAGGAGGATCTGCGGCAAAAAAACTAAAACGGAGCTGATGCCGTTCCATGCGCCGTCGATAATCATGGACTGAATCCAGCCGGCGGGGAGCAGCGGGCGAGCGAGATTGCCGATCTCGGCGAGCAGGGCTCCGAAGCCGTCGGAGAGCGGCTGGCCGAGGGCGAAGACGACCTCGAAGACGCCGATGACGACGAACAAGAAGACGAGCGGACCCCAGATGCGATGCAGCAGGATGCTGTCGAGCCGCCGCGTTCCGGCGGCCGAAAGCGGGGCGCGATAGCCGGTGTTGCGGCTGACCTGCGCGGCCCAGGTGTGGGTGCTGGCGGGGTTGCCGAGGACGGGCAGCGCAAAAGGGCGCTGAATGGCTTCGGCGGGCCGGTCGTGCTGGTTTAAAAAGAGCGGGACCGATTCGATGCCTGTTCCGTTTGTGGCGGAGATCTGTGCCACGGGCGCGCCGAGTTCGCGGGCCAGCTTGAGCACGTCCACCGCGCCGCCGCGGGATTCCATCAGGTCGCTCATGTTGAGCAGCACCAGCGTGGGCAGGCCGAGCGCGAGCACCGGCGCGGCGAGCATCAGTTGGCGCGTGAGGTGAAGCGAATCGAGAACAAGAATCACGGCATCCGGCTTCGGTGTGCCGTGCATCCTTCCCTTGAGGACATCGACGGCGACTTTGGCGTCTTCGGAGTAAGGCGTGAGCGAGTAGATGCCGGGCAGGTCGATGAGCGTGAGGTCGGGACGGCCCACGCCGGCCATCCCGCCCATGCGCTGCTCGACGGTGACGCCGGGGTAGTTGGCCACTTTCTGGCGCAGGCCGGTGAGCTTGTTGAAGAGCGTGGACTTGCCGGCATTGGGCGGGCCGATGAGCGCAATGGTGCGCAGTGTGCCACCGGGCGGCGGCGCGGCGGGCGGGACGTAGGCCGGGGTTTCGCAGCAACTGCTCATCGGACAGACTCGAATTGCGGAGGCTCGGATTGCGTGGATGCAAACTGCGCGGCATCCGGCGACGCCGGTTCCGCTGATTCGGGCTGGGCGGCGCTGCGGGCCGATGCAAGCAACTCCTGCTCCTGCTTGCGGCTGAGCGTTTTGGGAACTTTCACGCGGATGGATTGGGCCGTCTCGCGGCGCAGGGCGATTTCGAGGCCGTCGACCAGGTATACGGTCGGGTCGCCGGCCGGCGCGCGGCGGACGATCGTTACCAGAGCGTCGGGCACAAACCCCATGTGCATCAAGTGGTTCTGGACAGATTCCGGGAGATCGAGCTCGACCACCACCCCGTGTTGTCCCACGTTCAATTCGCTCAGCAAGCTCACCCGGTGGACTCCCAAAAGCCGTGAACTACGACCGGAATAGTCGGAGTTCAGTATACGACCATTTAAGTCTGGGTTGCAAACTGTTTGCAGTGACGCAAATCACATTGTTCAAGGATTGTGGTAGAAGGGGCGTATGAATGCGCAGGAGTTTCAGGCAAGCCTGGGCGCTGCCGAGCCGCCGTCCGGCCTTGCGCCGGAGCTGACCGCTCTCTGGTGGGATGCGAAGGGCGAGTGGGCCCGCGCGCACGCCGAAGTGGACGAGCTGGAGACGCCGAACGCGATGGCCGTCCACGCATATCTGCACCGCAAGGAAGGCGTGGAGTGGAATGCCAGTTACTGGTATCGCCGCGCCGGCCGCGCTTATCGCCGGCCAACGCTTGAAGAGGAGTGGCGCGCGCTGGTGGATGCCTTCGCCGCGCAGTGAGATCTGCGCCGAATTGAAACTCGCGTTTCATGCCGGGAATCCGCGCCAGGCGCGGTGCAGGAATTTCGCTCATGCACGCTCGATTCGCGCTTCAATCGAGGGCATGAAGCGCGGAACCAACACAACTGTCAGGCCGGCATCGGCAGCGCTTGCCTGTTTCTGTGCCGGGCTCTGCATGGGGCTCTGCGGCTGCCTGAGCGCATCGATGAACCAGAAAACGCAGTATCGCGCGCTGGGCGACTTCATTACCGATGGCGCCACGCTGGCCAATCCCGATGCGGAGGCTTATCCTGCGCTCCTCTCGCGCGGGCAGAACGCGCCGCTCATCAATTTCGCCAATGCCGGCGACCAGGCCTGCGACGTGGCCGCGCGGCAGATCTTTCCCAACGGCGAAAGCCCCACGCTTGCCACGCATCCCGTGTATTCGCTGCTGATTGGAACGAACGATGTGGACAACGAGGGCGCGGGCGCTTACGAGCAGACCTTCATCGCCTGCCACGAGGCCGCGCTCTCCTGGCTGGCGCTGCCCGTGGAATACAAAACGCTCGCGGGCGCATCGGGCTTTGTGGCCGACGGCCCCGGCGCGCTCGACTCCGCGAACGGATGGAACGCGTGGACCACCGGGGGCGAAGGCTCGTCGGTGAGCTTTACGATTACGACCGCGCAGGCCGGAGCCATCTACGCCTGGCCGCTGATGGACGACGCATCCACGGCCACTTACACGTATGCGCTGGACGGCGCGGTTGCCGGAACAGCTTCGGTTCAGCCCTCCCCGCAGATGGCTACGCAGAACGGCGCCACGCGCTCGCTCGGCTTTCTTCGCTGGGCGAGTGTTCCGGCGGGAACGCACGCCATCACCTTCACGCAGACCAGTCCCGGCGGGAGCGGCGTTTCGGTGG
Source organism: Acidobacteriaceae bacterium (assembly GCA_030038315.1). GTDB lineage: Bacteria > Acidobacteriota > Terriglobia > Terriglobales > Acidobacteriaceae > Telmatobacter. Next base: position 10,321 of record JASHPD010000207.1, on the reverse strand, counting down.
TCGGTGTCGGTTCGCCCGCGGTGGGCGCGAGCGGACAGCTACCGACGGTGCTGGCGGGAACGGTGCCGTATCAACTGCACACCGGCGCGAATGCCGGCTGCCAATCGAGCGATGCGCCGTGCCTTGCTTACAACAGCGACATTGCTGCGGACGCGGCATTGCTGGCCGGCGACGGGCTTAACGTGCGGCTCTTTGACACGCGCCGGTATCTGCGGGGCACAGACGAGGAGATGAGCGACGCGACGCATCCCAACGCGCGCGGACAGCAGAAGCTGAGCGAGGCGGTAAAGGCAGCGTGGGATGCGGCGAAGTAGAGCGGCTTATAGCATTTTCCGGATGGGTGTAGACCGAAGCCGTAACAGCCGAGTGGATTTTCCTCAAAGAAAATCCACCTTCACTCTCGCCGGAAGTTCACAGTATTCCGGAAAATGCCTTGAACGGGCGTGGCCGCATGGAAAAATCCCTCAGTCCGCGTGTGCCGGCTGAGGGATTTTTTTGCCGTTCCTCGCGTTTTCACTTGCCGGCGGCAAGTACGCGGGCGCGGCGCACGGCGCGCAGGAAGGGAACTCCGGGGGGCGTGGTTTTTACCTGGCCGGTGAGAATGGCCTTTTCGTCCGCGGTGCCGTAGATGGCCTTGTTGGCGTCGTCATCGGCGCGGATGACGTTGCCGTTGAGCGTGAGTCCGGCGAAGACGCCCCTGGCGCGCGAGTAGGAAAGAATCTCGGCGTTCATCTTCCAGTCGGTTCCCGCTGTGGCGTGGCGGCCAACCGGGCCCGCCGCGGCGGAGGCGTCCGCGCCGATCTGGAATTTGCTGGAAAGCAGGTGCGTCATTCCCTGGCGGTTCTGAATGATGAGGACCAGGTCCACGCCCTGCAGGCCGATCTGCAGGCCCCAGCTACCGCCGGTGATGGAAAAGAAGGCCGGCGCGCTCCACAGCCCCTTGCCCAGCCTGCAGGTGGCCACGCCGCGGCCGCCCTGCGCGCCGAAGATGAAGCCGCCTTTCACCATGTGCGGGACCACGGCGATGCACTTGGCGTTGTCCAGAACCTCAAGCGGAATGCCCTTGTCCGGCGCGGAGGTGATGGCGGTGAGCGCGTCGGCGGCCATCTGCAGGCGCTTTGTCGCGTCGTCGCGCGTATCCGACCAGGCAAGCGAAGCTGTACACAGCAACGCGGTCAAAACAATCAGTTGCCTCTTCATGCGATCTTCTCCTCAGTTTGTCTCTGGAAAAATCCTGTTGCGCACTTGTTGCCCTGCGGCCACACGGAAGGTGCGCGCGGAAAAATGGCCGCGGCAGCCTGGCTTTGCCCAGGGTACCGCGGCAGCGATGACAGCTACTGAGAGATAAATGGCGGCGGGAGGGAATTGGTTGCCCGCAAACCGGGTTTTATTCGCGGTTTAACCGCCGATGCGGACCAGTTGCTCGGCCTCGATGCGCGGGCCGAGGATGGAGACGCGCGGAATGCGGCCGCGCACCATCGCAACTTCATCGCAGCGGTGCAGGCGTGGGCAGCTCTGGCAGTCCTTGAAGATTTTGTCGGGCAGGTCGGTCTTGTCTTCGACGACGCGGAAGCCGTATTTGAAGAAGAAATCCGGAATGCGCGTGAAGAGGCAGACGGACTGGATGCCGTGCTCTTCGGCTTCGTCGATGAGCGCGCCGAGAATGCGGCCGCCGGCGCCCTGGCCTTTGGCTTCAGGCCGGACGACGATGGAGCGGACCTCGCACAGGTGCGGGCCGTAAAAGTGCAGCGCGCCGCAGCCGAGAAAGATGCCGGCGTCGGAGACGGCAACGGTGAAGTCGCGGATGTTCTCGCAGATTTCAGCGTAAGAGCGCTTGAGGAGCGTGCCGTCGCCGGAGAGCGAGTTGACGAGGTCGTAGACGTGCGAGGCGTCCTGCAGCCGGGCCTTACGCACCAGCATGTACGGCCTCCTGTTGAGAAGCAAGCGCGGCAATGCGTGCGGATGCTTCTTCGAGCGCTTTGCGGACGCGGCTCCGCGCCGTGCCGCCGATTACGTCGTGGCAGTCGAGCGTGGCGTTGAGATCGACGGCGCTGAAAAAGTCTGAGTCGAACTCTTCGCCGAATTGTTTCAGCTCATCGAGCGAGAGCGCGTCGAGCTCTACGCCTTTTTCGAGCGCGTAGCGGACGGCGTTGCCGATCTTTTCATGCGCGGTGCGGAAGGGAACGCCCTTGTGAACGAGATAAGTGGCGGCGGCCATCGCGTTGAGGTAGCCGTTCTCGGCGGCGGTCTTCATCGCGTTGTGGTTGAAGCTGAGCGCGGCGGTGAAGCGTGCCACAAGCGCGAGCATCTGCGGAACGAATTCGACGCTGAAGGCCGGCTCCTGCGTCTCCTGCATGTCCTTATTGTAGGCGAGCGGAAGTCCCTTGATCTGGAGCGTGACGGCTTCGGCAGCGCCGTGAATGCGGCCGACTTTTGCGCGCAGAAGCTCCGTCAGGTCGGGGTTTTTCTTCTGCGGCATCGCGCTCGATCCGGTGGAAAATGCTTCCGGCAGCAAGACGAAACCGAACTCTGCTGTGGCAAAGAGCGTGATCTCCTCAGCAAAGCGGCTGGCGTGCAAGCCCACAATGGTGAGCGCGTTGAGAAATTCGAGAACAAAGTCGCGGTCGCTGGTTGCGTCCATCGAGTTCGGCGTGGGCGCGGTAAAGCCAAGCTCCCGCGCAGCGATGATGCGGTCGAGAGCGAGCGTTGCACCGGCGATAGGGCCGGAGCCTAGCGGGCAATAGTTCAACCGCGCCGCGCAATCCTTGAGGCGCGAAGCGTCCCGCAGCAGCATTTCGACATAAGCGAGCAGCCAGTGCGCGATCAGCACAGGCTCGGCGCGTTGCAGATGCGTATAGCTCGGCATCACGGCGTCGCCGGCCTTGTGCGCCTGTTCCACGAGCGCATTGGCCCACGCAGCAAGCGAGACAATGGTCCGCTCAATCTGCTCACGCACGTAGAGGCGCAGGTCAGTGGCGATCTGCTCATTGCGGCTGCGGCCGGTGTGCAGCTTCAATCCCAACGAGCCGATACGCTCGACGAGCGAAAGCTCGACAAAGTGATGAATGTCCTCGGCGGTGGCGTGGTCGCGCACCTGCGCTTTGCCTGCGTCTGTCGTGTGCGCAGCGGCAATCGCATCGAGCGCTGCGCGCAGTTCCGCTGTTTCCTCTTGAGTGAGGATTCCGGCGGCGCAAAGCGCAGAGGCATGAGCCTTGCTTGCGGCAACCTCCTGCGGAAGCAGCCGCCAATCGAAAACAATCGACCGCTGCCACTGCTCGAACTCCTTGTCGAGGGGCTCGCGAAAGCGGCCCGACCACATCTTCATGGTTTCTCCGAAAACAGTTGTCAGTTTTCAGTGGTCAGTGATCAGTTTTGCGTAGGTACTGACCACTGATTACTGACTACTGACCACTATTATTGAAACTTTGCCGAATTCGGCAATCCACCGAGCAATAGCAGCAGCAGCGCCTTCTGCGCGTGCATCCGGTTCTCCGCCTGGTCGAAGACGATGGACTGCGGGCTGTCGAGAACCGCGTCGGTGACTTCTGCATTGCGGTGCGCGGGCAGGCAGTGCATGAAGACTGCACGCGGCGCGGCTTTGGCCATCAGCGCCTCGTTCACCTGGAAGGGCCGGAAGATGGGCGCGCGCTTCGTCGATTCGTGCTCCATACCCATGCTGACGCAGACGTCGGTGTAGATGGCATCGGCGTTTTCGGCGGCGGCGTGCGCGTCTTGCAGCAAGCGGACCTCGCAGCCGTTGGCTTCGGCGATCTCGCGTGCTTTGGTCACGATCTCTATATCCGGCGAATAGCCGCGCGGCGTGGCCACGGTGACATTTGCGCCAAGCTGTGCGCCGGTGAGCATCAGCGAGTGGCAGACGTTGTTGCCGTCGCCGACGTAGGTGAAGTTGAGTCCGCGCACATTGCCGAAGTGTTCCTGCAGCGTCATAAAGTCGGCCAGCGCCTGGCAGGGATGCTCGAAGTCCGAGAGCGCGTTGATGACCGGCACGCGCGAGTTTGCGCCCATCTCCATGATGGTGTCGTGCGCGTAGGTGCGCAGGACGATCACATCCACCCAGCGCTCCACGTTGCGTGCTACGTCGGCAATAGCTTCGCGCTCACCGAGCGGCGAATTCGTCTGATCGACGAAGATGGCGTTGCCGCCCATGGTGTTGATGCCCGTCTCAAAGCTGAGGCGCGTGCGCAGGCTGGCTTTCTCAAACATCAGCACCATCTGCTTGGCGTCGAGTGCATGGCGGTAGTCGCGCGGATTTTGCTTTACGTCGTGGCCGAGCTTCAAAATCGCGCGGACCTCGGAGCTGGAGAGATCGGAGATGGAGCAGAGATCTTCGCCGGCGAGCCGGGCCGCGGCGGCCAGGATATCGGGATCGTTTTCCACGGGAACCTCGGTGCGTTCGAGAATAGCTTTGCTAGCCACGGTTTCCTCCTGCGGCCGCGTGGGCCGCCGCACCGCTGAAGGCAGCGGCGTGTTCGGTAAAGATTTCATCGAGCGCGGCAATGGTTGCATCCACATGTGCGCGCTCCAGGATGTAAGGCGGCAGGAAGCGCAGCGTCGTCTCGCTGGTGCAGTTGATGACGATGCGCCGCTTGAGCATTTCGGCCACGGCGAGCCTAGCCAGATCGGCGGAGTCGAGCTCCGCGCCGATCATCAGTCCCTTGCCACGGATATCGACGATGGTTTCGTGCTTTCTGGCGAGCGCTCGCAACTGTTCCTGAAAATAGTTGCCGACTTCCGTTGCGTTATCGAGCAGCTTTTCGCTTTCCATTGCATCGATGACGGCGATGGCCACGGCGCAGGCCAGCGGGCCGCCGCCGAAGGTGGTGCCGTGCATCCCGGGATGAAGGGCGCGCGCGACTTCCTCCGTGCACAGAATTGCTCCAAGAGGAATGCCTCCCGCCAGGGGCTTGGCCAGCGTGGCGATGTCCGGCTGAATGTTGTAGTGCTGATAGGCAAACCACTTGCCCGTGCGGCCCAGGCCGGCCTGAATCTCATCGACGATGAGCAGCGCGCCGGTAGAAGCGGTGAGCTTGCGCGCTTCCGCGAAGAACTCCGGCGAGAGCGGACGGATGCCGCCTTCGCCCTGGATCGCTTCGACGAGAATTGCGCAAACTTCCGTCGAAAATTTTGCGCGCAGATCGTTTACGTCATTGAAGCGCACGAACTCGAAGCCCGGAACAACGGGGCCGAAGGGCTCACGATATTTCGCCTTGTGCGTGGCGGAGACGGAGCCAAAGGTGCGGCCGTGGAAGCTGTGCTCAAGCGCGAGAACTTTGGTTCCAATGGTCTTGCCTTCTTCGCGCAGCAGGCCCGCATGAGCGCGAGCCAGCTTCAGCGCGCCTTCAATGGCTTCCGTGCCGGTGTTGGCGAAGAACGCGCGGTCGAGCACGGCTCCGTCAAGACTGGCGCGCTCGGTGAGGCGCAGCGCCAGCTCGGCCTGGCCCTCGTGATAGAAGAGGTTCGACGTGTGAATCAGCGCGCGGCCCTGGTTGATGAGCGCGCGCTCGATGGCCGGATGGCTGTAGCCGAGCGCGTTGACGCCGATGCCGCTGAGCAGGTCGAGATAGCGCTCGCCCTGCTCGTCGATGACATACACGCCTTCGCCGCGCACGAAGAGGATCGGGTTGCGATCGTAGGTGTGCAGCAGGAGCCTGGCTTCCGCGGTTTTTACTTGTTCGAGTTTCGACATTCTCAAATCTCCTTTAGGCCACCATCACTTCAGTGCCGTGCGCCACGCGCGCGCTGGTCAGGTCCGGCAGGGAACTGGCCGCCTCGGCGGGCAGAATGCGTACGCGCTTCACTCCGTTGAGGAGCGCTTCGCGGCAGGCTCCCAGCTTGGGCAACATGCCGCCGGAGATAATGGCCGACTTGGCCATCTCCGCAATCTGGTCGATGCTCAGCCATCGCATGACTTCGCCGTTGCCGCCGCGCACTCCTGGTACATCGGTCAGAAAAACCAGAGCATCAGCACGGCAGGCGATAGCGCAGGCAGAGGCCATCTCGTCGGCGTTGATGTTGTAGTACTCGCCGTCAAAGCCCAGTGCCATGGAGGACAGCACCGGCACGGCATTTAACTGCCAGATGGACTCGATCAAACGCGGATCGCTGGCGGCGATTTCGCCGACGAAGCCGAGGTCGGGCCCGGAGCCATTCAAGCCGCGCTTTTTGCGCGCGCGGAAGATGAGGCCGTCGCCGCCAGAAAGCCCGACAGCGGGCTGGCCGAGCGCGCCGAGCGCGGCTACGAGCTGCTTGTTCACGCGGCCGGCAAAGACCATCAGCGCAACGTCGCGCGTTTCGGCGTCCGTGACGCGCAGGCCGTTGATGAACTCGCTCTGTTTGCCCAGCGCCTTGAGCGTGCGCGTCAGTTGCACGCCGCCGCCGTGGACGACAGCCACCTGGTTGCCGTCGCGCACCAGCTCCGCGATTGCCTTCATGGAGCCGGCGAAAAGCTCGGGTGTTTCGAGGCCCGCGCCGCCCAGTTTGACAACGTACTTCATTCGAGCCCCTCCTTTACTCGAGGCCTTCCTGCTCATCCCATCCGTGCATCACGTTGAAGTTCTGCACGGCCTGCGAGGATGCGCCCTTGAGCAGATTGTCGAGACAACTGACGATGATGCCGCGCTTGCCGTCGGCTGAAAGCTGAAAACCAATGTCCGCGTAGCTGGTGCGCGCCACGTGCAGAATCTGCGGCAGGCCGTTCTCATGCAGCCGGACCATTGGACTGCCTGCAAAAAACGTCTTATAGATGTGCAGAACGCTTGCGCGCGTCTGCGGCTCCCGGAAGCGCACGTAGATGGTAGACAGGATTCCGCGCGGAATCGGAAGCAGATGCGGCGTGAAGACGATTGCATCGGCAGGGACTCCGATCTGTTCGAGCAATTCGCCGGTGTGCCGGTGCGCAAAAACGCCATAAGCGGAGAGATTGTCCGCCGCGTACATGTAGTGCGTCTTTGTCGTGGGGGCCTTGCCCGCGCCGCTTACACCGCTCTTCGCGTCGGCAATGATGCCCGCGTCAATATCGATCAGTCCGGCGGCCACAAGCGGCTTCAGCGGCAGAATCACCGAGGTCGAATAACAGCCGGGATTCGCCACCAGCCGCGCGTTGGCAATCTCGGCGCGATAGATCTCCGGCATCCCGTAGACGGCTTCGGATTGAATTTTGATGGCTCGCGTGGAGCCCTCATCCTCGAAGGCGTAGATCTCGCGGTTCGCGGCCTCGTTCAAGCGCCACGCGCCGCTCAGGTCGATGACGCGCAGGCCACGATCGAGCGCCTCCGGAGCCCACGCGCGCGATTGCTCATGTGGCGTGGCCAGAAAGAGCACTTTTACGTCGAGGTCGCTCAAGAGCTCCCACGAGAACGGCTGCATACGCAGATTGCCGCTGCCTTTGGAATCGATCAGCTCGGGGTGAATCTCCGCCAGCGGAATGCCGCCGCGCTCGGCATCGCGCGCATCGAGACGCCCCGCAAAGACCGGAGGTTTCCCTTTGAGCCGCGGATGCCGCAGCAACAACCGCGCCAGCTCCGCACCCGCATAACCCGTTACGCCTGCAACCGCCGTCTGTACTGCTTCGCTCATGACTCCAGCATTGCCCTCAACCGTGCGAGAACTTCCGCGGCGCGGCGCGCGTCTGTACAAATCACCAGAACCGTATCGTCGCCGGCAAGCGTGCCCGCGACCTCATCCCATCCCTCGTAATCGAGCGACGCGGCCACGGGCTGCGCTCCGCCCATCACTGTGCGAATGATGATCTGATTCATCGCCTGGATGGCGCGCAGGCCGAAGCTGTCGATCACTTCCTGGACCGAAGGCGGCGTGTCGTCGTCTTCCTCTTCGGCCGCGGCTCCGTTGCCGTTGCTGTTCGGCAAGGCGTACCCTGCCGGGCCTTTGAAGATGTGCAGCTCGTGAAAGTCGCGCGAGAGCGTGGCCTGCGTCACGGCAAAGCCGCGCCGGCGCAGCTTGCGCCGCAGCTCGTCCTGGTTGGTCACAGGCGTGCTGGCCACCAGCTCGCGGATCGCATCGTGCCTGTGCGTCTTCAATTTTGCCGTTTCGCTCATGGCGTCTTACGGATTCCGGCCTGCTGGCAAAGAAATGAGCGCGGCCGTCATGAGACGCCGCGCTTGCATAAATATACAACGAGATTGTATAACTATGCAAAGAAGATTTCCTGAAAATTTTGCGCCGGCTCCCGCCCCGCGGGCCGCGCCGTTTTTCTCTCTTCGTTTGCTCGGATCGTGCCCGCTGTCCTGAAAGAACCTGCGGCTTTTTGCACAAATTTTTTCGTTCCAGGCTGAAAAAACGGGAAAAATCCGCCATTCAGCTCGAAATTTTTGTCTTTGAAAGGGCTACAGTAAATCATGGAAGATTCCCGCGACCCAGTTCCCTGTCCTGCGCCGTCCTATCCTGCCCGTCCGGCAGGATACCTCGAGGGCAGCCTTGTCGATGCGCGCTTTGACTCCGACTCCTGCGGCGTCGGTTTCGTCGCCCGTCTTTCGGGCGAGCCTTCTTACGAAATTCTGGGTCATGCGCTCACGGCGCTCTCGCGCCTGGAGCATCGCGGCGCCGTGGCCGCCGACGGCAAGTCGAGCGATGGCGTCGGCGTTACGACGGTTGTTCCCCGCGAGTGGCTGCTCAAGCAGGCCGGCATCACGCTCGCCGCGCACAAGCCCTTCGGCGTGGCGGTCCTATTTCTTCCTGTTGACGACACCGCGCAGCGTGCCGCTATTGCCGAAGCGCTCGCCGCGCAGAGCCTCGAAGAGCTTGCCTGGCGCGCCGTGCCTGTGCGCCCGGAGGTGTTGGGCGAAATCGCCAACTCTTCACGCCCGGCCATCTGGCAGGTGCTCATCACCAGCGACGATGCCGAGGACTTCGGCCGCCGGCTCTATCTCGCGCGCAAGCACTTTGAGCGCGCTGTGTCTGCGTCCGGTTGTTGGGGCTACATCTGCAGCATCTCGCCGCGCACGATGATCTACAAGGCGCTCTGCGCCGGCCGCCTGCTTGCCGATTTCTTCCCCGATCTTGCCGATCCCGAATTCAAGACGCCGATTGCGCTTTTCCACCAGCGCTACGCCACCAACGTGCTGCCCTCGTGGGATCGCGCGCAGCCCTTCCGCGCGCTGGCGCACAACGGCGAGATCAACACCATCTGGGGCAACCGCGCGCGCATGGAAGCGCGCGCCGCAACGCTGCCGCTCGACCTCTATCCGGTGCTGAGCGAGGGCGGCTCGGACTCGACCTCGCTCGATGAGATCGTGGAGCTGCTGGCCAACAACGGCCGCACCGTGGGCGAGGCCGTGCGCATGTTACTGCCGCCGGCCAATCCTGTTCGCTACTCCTCATTTTTGGAGTACAGCGGCGACTGTATCGAGCCGTGGGACGGTCCCGCCGCTCTGGCTTTCACCGATGGCCGCCAGGCGGGAGCGATTCTCGATCGCAATGGCCTGCGCCCCTGTCGATTCGCAATCGATGACACGGGCCTCGTCGTCGCCGGCTCGGAAGCCGGCCTCGTTGACATGGACCCCGAGCACATTGTCCACAGCGGCCGCCTTGGTCCGGGACAGATGATCGTGGCCGATCTCGACTTCAATCGATTTTTTGAAAATGAGGAAATCCTCAGCATCTACGACCAGAAGCGCCATTACGAGGAGCTGATCCAGCAGGACGTGCCGCTGGAAGGCTCGACGACCCCGCCCGCGCCGCTGAAGGATGCGGAGCTGAACCGCCTGCAGCACAGCTTCGGCTACACGAAAGAAGATGTGCGCATGATTCTTGCGCCGATGGCCGGCGAAGGCAAAGACGCCGTCTGGTCCATGGGCGACGACACCGCGATTGCGCCGCTGGCCAAAGCTCCGCGGCCGCTCTATGCGTTTTTCCGCCAGCGTTTCGCGCAGGTCACCAATCCGCCCATCGATCCGCTGCGCGAGGCCGTGGTGCTCAAGATGCACACGCGCCTCGGTCCCTGGCCGCACATTCTGGAGCTGCGCGAGCCGCTGCCCGGCCTGAGCCTCAAGTCGCCGCTGCTGACGCTGGCGCAGATGCACGCGCTCAAGGAAGGCCATCACGCGCAGGCCGGCCGGATGCAGCACGCGATTCTGCACTGCACCTACGCGCCGGATACGTCGCTCGAAGTTGCCGTCGATATTCTCGCCGCGCGCGCCGTGGAGCTTGTCGGCGCGGGCGCCGCGCTGCTGGTGCTCACGGACCGCGACGCTGCGCCGGATGCGCTGCCGATTCCGATGGCGCTGGCCACGGGAGCCGTGCATACGGCGCTGACCAAGGCCGGCGTGCGCGCGGAAGTGGGGCT
>JASHPD010000206.1 GCA_030038315.1 Acidobacteriaceae bacterium | reverse complement strand
CTGGCCGCGGATGAAGAGGCGGAGCTGGCCGGCGTGATGGCGCATGAGACGGCGCACGTCTGCGCGCACCACGCGATGCGCGAGATGACGCGCATGAACTACGCGCAGCTTGGCACCATTCCACTGATCTTTCTGGGCGGCTGGACGGGCTACGGGATTTATGAGGCGGCGTCGATCGGCGTGCCGATCACCTTTATGCACTTTTCGCGCGATTTCGAGGCTGAGGCGGATTACCTCGGCGTGCAGTACATGTACCGCGCCGGGTACGATCCCCAGGCGATGATTAGCTTCTTTGAGAAGATTCAGGCGCTGGAGAAGCGGAAGCCCGGCGCCGTGGCCAAGGTCTTTGCCGACCATCCGCAGACGCCGGACCGCATTCTGCATACGCAGGAGGAGATTGCGCGGATTCTGCCGGCGAAGCAGGATTATCTCGTCACCACGTCGGAGTTCGATGCGGTGAAGGCGCGCCTGGCGCGCATTGAGAACAAGCGGCGGCTGACGGACACGATGCAGAAGAAGCCTTCGCTGCGCCGCGCCAGCACGGACTCCGGCGACGACAACGGCAACGGCGATGACCGGCCCACCCTGCAGCGCCGCGACGACCAGCAGAATTAGCGAATTTTCCAGTTATCTTGCGGGACGGTGACCTTTCTTGTTCGCCGAGCGGCTGTTTTTTGTTCCCATTCCGCCGGCAAGGGTACCCTGAAGCTGTTTTTTCCAGTGCTGCTGATCTTTGCGGATGCGCCCAAGGCATCCGGAATAAGGCTCAGCGGGGACGAGAATGCGCCGAGTATGAAAAAAATCGCCATCCTGATTGCAGTCTTCTGCTTTATTTTGCTGCTGACCAAGATTGCCAACCAGGTGCCGCCCGCGCCGCCGCCGGGAACCGCGTTTTCACTGAAGGGCGTGCGCGTGGTTCAGTGCTCGGCGGCGGAGATTACGCTGGTGAACCGCCACCAGGACCCGACGACCCTTGAAAAAGACGATAGCTGGCCGGACTGCGCCAGTTTTCCTCCGAACGAGTACCTGGATTTTTATCTTTCGCGCGGGGAAGAAACGAAATACCTGAGCAGCGAGGCTTCGCCGTGGTGGCGGGGTGTGCTTTAAGAGAGGGAACCTGGCGCGCACCATTCGGCATAACGACCCTATATCTTGGGTCCGGTTTCCTGCGATAGCGCAAAATGCCTGGTTTGGAAAAGTTTGCGGCGCCGGAGAAATCCTTGTCCGGGTGAAAAATCGTGGAAAACTCCCGGAAAATCCTTGAACTTCCGGGCGAAACCGCGTTATATACAAGAACACCGGCATGAGCGCCGGATTCCACGCTGGAGGCACAACCATGCGCAACGCGGCAGCCCGTTCCAATCTTCTGGTTCCCGAGGTCCGCGAGGTCATGGACATCCGGCAGGCTTCGGATTATCTGGGCATCTCGCCGGACACGCTTTACAAATACGCCTCGGAGGGCTTTGTGCCCGCCTTCAAGCTGGGCAACCGCTGGCGCTTCAAGCGTTCGCGGCTGGATGAGTGGATGGATCAGCAGTCGGGGATGAATACGCCGGCGATGGATCCTGAGGCGAAAAAGCCGGTGAAGGCGGCGCTGTAAAAGCAGGCGCGGTTGCAATCGTCGCTCTTTGGTTACATCGTTCGTTTCATAATCGGCCATTCTGCAGCAGATGCACCAAGACACAAAAGCATATCTCAGGGCCTAAAGGCCCCATTCCTTTTGTTGGACTTGTTGCCGGGGATAAATCTCCGGCCTACCCATCCGTGGACTTTGGTGCGTCCTCTGCATAATAGCGTCATAAGCTATTGGTCCAGCGCTTTGAGGGCATTGGGGCCCAGCCGCTCCGCTAACTGCGCGCGGTAGAGGCTTGCAGGCTGGACCGGATGGCCTGGCGATTCGATAAATCCGCCGGGCAGGTCGAAGCCGTCATCGCGGCGGTGGTGCTGGCCTGCGATCCACATTGGCTCGTATTGCTCTTCGCCTTTGGTGCCGATGGACCAGTTGGCTGCTCCGGGCGGGTTCTGGATGACGAGACTGGAGGCGGCGCTGTTCCAGACGACACCCCAGCCCATCGTCCAGCCGTGGCCTGAGCCCATTTCGCCGCGATTCTTGAGGTCGATGCCGCCTTGCGGGACGCGGGTATTATCCACAAGAAAGCCGGTTGCCCAGCGCTGATGCGGCTGGATGCGCCCATCGCCGAGAAAAACGGAGTCGAGCACCACGTTCGGCCCCTGATTGCGCGCGCCGGTGATGACATAGAAAAGATCGTTGCCGATGGAGCCGCAGCGCAGGAGGAGCAACTGCGTTCCGCCGGCTAGAAAATCGGACGGCTTGGCGGAGCTGGTGACCGTGGTTGAGTGATGGAAGACAGCATCCTGGATGGTGATGCGGGCGGTGTCCTTGGCGGCATCGATGCCTTCGGTGGTGTCGTCCGACATGAGGTCGCGAATCCAGGCGTCGCGCAGGCCGCTGAGGCTGATGGCTCGGAAGAGCGGATCGTCAAAGGCTACATCGCGCGCAGGCGCTACGATGTGCAGCGACTCGACGCCGTCCTGCTCGATTCTGCCGGTGATGGCGACTTTCACGACTTCGGCGCCTTCGGGCGGTAGATATTTGCGGTCGTAGGAGTCGGTCAGCGGGACATCGAGCGTGAGGACGTTGCCCTGGCGGGCGGTGACGGTGCGAATGGTCGAAATGTAGTTGCCTACCCAGGTCTCCGCTTTGCCGTCGCGGACCATGTTATCCATGCCCATGAAATGCAGCCATTGCGGCGTGGTGTAGCGCGTGATGCGGATGGTGTCTCCGGGGGCAAACGAGGACGCGTTATCGAGCGTGATGGATTGACTGCCGGATGGTACATACGAATCGGTGATATGCGCGGGTGAGCCGAGAACCTGAACTTTCTGTTGCCCGGAAATGGCGATGGCCACATGCGGTTTTCCGGTCATCTGGATGGTGGTGCCGCTCTGCATCACTCCGCTGCCGCGCAGAACCACTCCTGAGGCGGAGATGGTGAGCGTTCCGCTGCACTGGAAGATGCCGGGCGTGAGCAGGACTGCGCCGCGAAATCCGTGTACGAGCGGCATGGCGGAGACTTCATCGATGGCGTGTTGAATGGCTGCGGTATCGTCCGCGCCGGATGGAGAAACTGTGCGCGCTACGGGAACATGGGGCAGTGGAACGCCTCCGCCCATGTAGCCGGCATAGGAGAAATCAACGATGCGGTCGCCGTGCGGAAGCGTGCGGTAGACAAGTTTGCCGGATGGGCCAATGGAGACCCACGGCTGTTTGGATGCTGCTCGCGCCGGTGGCACGAGCGCAGGGAACAGAAAGAAGGCCAGCCAATGTGCGCGCATAGAAATTGAGTGTCGGCGAGGTCGATTGTATATGGTCGAACAGGATTGCGAACCGGCTGACAAGTTTTGGAGTTTCTATACTGAAATCCCGTCTTTGTTTCCGGGCTTGACAGGCAGACCATAAACGCATGGTTTTGCAGTCTTAGCGAGTTAGCGCGCTGCGCGCAATAGCAAGTTAGCGGGTCAGCAGGAGAATATGATCCGGTGGAAAGTAAGTATGGAATTCCCTAAGTTTTCTACCGGGCGCATCACTCGACGCGGAGGGCTTTTACGGGATCGATGGACGCGGCGCGGCGCGCGGGGATGATGCCTGCGACGGCCGCGGCCAGGATCAGCACGCCGATGGCGACGGCCATGACCGGCACGTTGACGCTGGTCATATCGTAGAGCTGGGACTTTACGTAGCGGACGCAGAAGACGGCGATGGGTACGCCGATGGCGAGGCCGATGAGGGCTTGCAGCATGGCTCCGCGCAGGACCATGCCGATGACGCGGCTGCGCGCCGCGCCGAGCGCCATGCGGATGCCGATCTCCGGCGTGCGGCGGACTACGGTGTAAGACGTGACGCCGTAGAGGCCGATGGCGGCTAGCAGCAGCGCGAGCAGGCCGAAGAGCGAGGTGAGTCGCGCGATGAGCCGCTCCTCGACGAAGCGGTCGTTGATCTGCTGCTGGAAGGTCTGGAATTTTACGACGGTCAGGTTGGGATTGATGCTGGAGAGCGTGTCGCGGACGGTCTTTTCAAAGCCGGGGATGGGATGGCTGGTCTGGATCACGATTGCGCCGGCGTACATGGAGAGGTCTTTTTCTACCGGGGCGTCCGGGTCGTTGAAGTCGCCAGCGCGCTGCGTCATCGGCAGGAAATACATGGCGTGATCTTTCCAGTAGATGCTGGTGTAGGTTGTGTTTTCTACCACGCCGACGATTTCATGCGCTCCGTCCTTGCCTGGATCAGGAAAACCGAAACGATGGCCGATGGGGTTGCGGTTGCCGAAGAACTGCTTGACGAACTCCTGGTTGACGACGGCCACGGGCGGGGAGTTGAGGGTGTCCTGCGGGGTGAAGCTGCGGCCCATGATGACGTGCGTGCCGACGGAGTCGAAGTATTCCGCGTTGCCTTTGACCCAGGATGCGCTTTTGTGCAGGTCATTCTCACCTTGAATTTTGATGCCGGAGCCCCAGTTGTCATCTTCCATTGGGGTGTAGGTTGCCAGGCCCACTTTGACTACGCCGGGCAGCGCGTGGAAGCGGTCTTCGATGGTGCGATAGAGCGGTTCCACCTGCGTGGTCGTGTAGCCGGCGGCTTGCGGGTTGATGTGGGCGATGTAGCGGTTGGTGGTGTCGAGGCGCATGTCGGTGTTTTCGGCTTTGCTGAGGCTTTGCACGAAGAGACCGGCTGCGACGAGAAGCACGAGCGAGAGCGCGGCTTGAAGGACGACGAGAGAACGCTGGAGGAATGAGGCTCCCTGCGCCGTGGTGCGGGCATTCGAGCGCAGCGCTTCGGCGGGCTGCGTGTGCGCAGCCATCAGCGCGGGTGCAAGGCCGAAGAGAATGCCGGTGAGGAGCGAGAGCAGGAAGGCGAAGCCGATGACCAGCGATGAAGGCATGGCGTTGACCGGCATGTTGTGCTGGTCAGGGAAGGCGAGCAGAAGCAGGGCTTGTGCGCCGAAGTAAGACACGGCGAGGCCGAGCAGGCCGCCCATGCCGGCGAGCAGGACGCTTTCCGTGAGCAGTTGGCGGACGATGCGCGAGCGCTGCGCGCCGAGGGCCGAGCGGATGGAAAGCTCCGCGCGGCGGTTCATGCCGCGGACGAGCAGCAGATTGGCGATGTTGGCGCAGGCTACGAGCAGGACCAGCGCGGCGATCCAGGTAAGGAGCTTGAGATGGTCCTTGTAGCCGTCCTGCATGTTCTGGATGCCGCCGCCACCGGGCGAGAGTATGACGTGGGTGCGGGCGAGAAACGTCTTGGCGCGCTGCGAGGCGAAGGTTTTGAAGGGCGTGAATTCCTGCAGGAGCAGTGTGCTGGCTTTGGCTTGCAGCGCGGGCAGGGATGTGCCCGGCTTGATGCGGCCGATAATGTAGGCCCATTGTGTTTCGGGATCGTTGAAGTAGGGCGCGCCGCTCACCGGGTCCATCGCATTCATGGGCAGATAGAATTTGGGCGGGTTGGTGTCGATGCGGTCGCCGTAAAAGCCTTTGGGCGCGACGCCGATGAGGGTGACCGGCTTGGTGTTTACGTAGAACGTGCTGCCTACTACGCTGGGATCGCCGGCGTAATCCTGCTGCCAGGCGTCGTAGCTCATTACGGCGGTGATGGGCGCGCCTTTCTGGTCGTCGGCGTCTACAAATAAGCGGCCGGCGGCGGGTGTGAGGCCGAAGACGCGGAAATAGTTGCCGGAGACGAAGGTGCCCATGACGGACTGCGCCACGGTGGCGGGTCCGGCGCGGCGCACGGTGAGCGGACGCCATGCGTAGCCGGATTCCATGGCTGCGAGATCTTCGAACTCGGGCAGGCTCTTTTTGAACATGTAGTAAGACTGCGTGGAGAAGAGCGAGTAGTCGCCGTTGTCGCTCCAGCCGCCGTTGACGCAGCAATCGTCGGTGTCGCCGATGCGGATGAGGGTTTTGGGATCGGTCACCGGCAGATTGCGCAGCAGGATGGCGTTGACCAGCGTGAAGATGGCCGAGTTGGCGCCGATGCCGAGGGCCAGCGTGAGCAGCACGGTGGCGGTGAAACCGGGCGCCTTGCGCAACTGGCGCAGGGCAAAGCTCAGATCCTGCCAAAAAACACGCATCCGACTCTCCTTCGCGGTACTGTGATCTCTACGTGCAGGATGCACGCGCAGTTCCATTTACGCGATGAGGTTTTCCCTTGTAAACAAAGAGACTGACGCAGGTGCGGCTTTGTCACCGTGTTCGGATTTGTGCCGGAGTGTTCGGAAATGAACGTGTGTTTTCCATCAGGGCTAATTCCGGTAGCTGCTTGCAAGCCTGTCGAATGAGCCTTGAATAAGCTGGAATAGCCGGTTTTACAGGATTAGCAAGTTAGCGCGCTGCGCGCGGTAGCAAGTTAGCAAGTTAGCAATGGAATAGGAGCACGAGGGGAATTAAGCCTGTAATTTCTTTCCGTTATTTTGTGAACAGGCTCAGCGGGATGGCGTCGACCATGGCTTTGTAGCCGGCGGGGTTGGGGTGCAGGTGGTCGCCGCAGTCGTAGGCGGGTAGGATACGCGCGGGATGCTGCGGGTCGCGGATGGCGGCGTCGAAGTCGATCACTGCATCAAAGCGGCCGGGGATGCGCGTCGAGTCTCGAATCCATTGATTGATCGCCTGGCGGTCGGCTTCGTTCTGCGCGTCGGGGTGGTAGTAGCCGCTGCCTTCGTAGGGCGTGATGGTTCCGCCGTAGACGCGGATGCCGTGTGCGTGGGCGCGAGTGATGATCTGCTGGTAGGCGGCGAGGATGCGCGCGACAAAGGCGTCGTGATCGGCCTGCGAGACTTCGTGATGAATGGTGAGGCCGCCTAGATCATTAACGCCTTCGAGGACGATAAGCCATTTGACGCTTGCTTGCGCGAGGACATCGCGGTCGAAGCGGGCGAGCGTGTTGGGCCCGAGGCCGTCGGTAAGCAAGTGATTACCGCCGATGCCTTGGTTTGAAACGCCGATGTTGCGTGTTTTTTTATCGGCTTGCAGGCGGCGGGCGAGCTCGTCGGTCCAGCGGTCGTTGCCGTTGGTGGTGGAGGCGTGGCCGTCGGTGATGGAGTCGCCGAGCGCTACGATGGCGGCGGCATGTTTATCGGAGGACAGCACATCGACGCCTGCTAGCTGATACCAGTGATCGATGTGCTTTGCGTCGGGAAGGCTTGCGGCGGAGACCTGGTCGCCATGCACGTAATAGGTTGTGGAGCGCGAGCCGGGATGGCTTGTCTGGCGCTCCGGGGCTTGGTCGAGATGGAAGCTGATGGCGAGGTCGCTCAATGCGGCGATGGGATCGTCGATCGGGTCGGAAACAAATTCGGCTCCGGGAGGGATGATGACGTCGGCTTTGCCGGCGAAGGTCAAGGTTTTGTCGGTTGCGGGATCGATGGCTGACGATGCGGGCGAGAGCGGTTTGGCAATGTGGACGGAAGTGAAGTGAAGCGCGGCGGTTCCGAAGGCATTCGAGAGGTAGACGCGCAGTGTGGGGCCGCCGATGGAGAGATGCACGATCTCGCGCAGGGTTGCGTCGTTCAGGTCGCTCGTGGGCAGCGCGTTTTGCGGCTCGGGAATCTGTTGCGATGCGGCCCAGGAGACGACCCATGTGCCGGATTGCGCGATTGCGCCGGGGATGCAGAGCGTGAGAAGCAGGGCTGCGCAGAGCCATTCACGAAATCGATGTGCATTTGCCATAGGGAACCGTGTACGATGAATCGCCCGAATAAATCGCTTTTTCAGAGCGCTCAAAAGAATACCATCCGCGGAGGCTGCTGTGCGTTATCGCTCTTTTGGGTTTTTGCCTGTACTGCTGATTGCTGTTGTTGCTGCGCCGCTTGTTGCTCAATCCGGTCCGCCGCCGGTGACCTTTACCGCGGAGCAGGACCAGCAGAACATGATGAAGCAGCTTGGCATTGAGGCGCTGCGGCCGGGGCCGAGCGGCGATCCGAATGCGCCGAACCATGCGAACTACGACGAGTCGAAGGCGAATCCTTATGCGAACGTTCCCGATCCGCTGGCGATGAACGACGGCCGGAAGGTGACGACGGCGAAGCAGTGGTGGGATGAGCGGCGGCCGCAGATTCTGGCCATGTACTCGAAGTATGTTTATGGGCAGGTTCCGAACCATGTGCCGGAGGTGCATTGGACCGTTACGGCTATCGATCATGAGTTCATCGGCTTTACGCCGGTGATTGCCAAGGGGCTGATCGGCGAGGTGGATAATTCGTCGTATCCGGCGATCAGCGTGAAGATTCACGCGACGCTGGTGACGCCTGCGAATGCGAAGGGGCCGGTGCCGACGCTGATCATGTTTGGGCCGTCGGGGTTTCCTAATCCGAATGAGCCGCGCGGCGAGGAGATGGAGCGGCTGAACGATGCGATGAAGAAACTGTTGATTCAGCAGGATGCTGGCCTTCAGAAGATTTTCGACGAGCATCCGGCTTGGGAGCCTTTCAAGAACTCGCCGTTCTTTGTTCGTCCGGAGCTGAATGCCGACGGAGATCCGCCGAATACATGGGAGCTTGCGGCGGCGGGATGGGGATTTGTTTTGCTTGATCCCGCGACGGTGCAGGCGGACAACGGCGCGGGGCTTACGCGCGGCATTATCGGGCTGGTGAACAAGGGCCAGCCGCGCAGGCCGGAAGATTGGGGCGCGCTGCGCGCGTGGGCGTGGGGCGCGAGCCGGACACTCGATTATCTTGAGACCGATCCGGCGGTGGACGCGAAGCACGTGGGGATCGATGGGGTTTCGCGCTACGGCAAGGCTGCGCTGGTGACGATGGCTTACGATCCGCGCTTTTATATGGTGCTGGTTGGTTCTTCCGGCAAAGGCGGCGCTACGCTGCTGCGGCGCAACTTTGGCGAGGCCGTGGAAAGCCTGACGGGCGGCGAGTATTACTGGATGGCAGGCAACTTTATGAAGTACGGCGCGGCGAAGGCGAGCTTCGGCAGCATGAATCCGGGGGATATTCCGGTGGATTCGAATGAGCTGATTGCGCTTTGCGCGCCGCGATTGACTTTCATCAGCTATGGCGTGCCGGAAAAGGGCGATGCGAAGTGGCTCGATCATCGCGGCAGCTTTATGGCTACTGTGGACGCGAGCCGCGTTTTTCGCCTGCTTGGAGCGAAGGGATTGCCGGTGACGGAGGATTACCGCACTGCGCAGATGCCGCCGGTGAACACGGGATGGCTTGACGGGGAGCTTGCGTGGCGGCAGCATGACGGCGGGCACACCGATGCGCCGAATATGAAATGGTTTATCCGGTGGGCGGATAAGTTTATGCACTACGGACCGGCGCAGTGAAATAAGAGAATATGCGAAACGTGGTTCGATGGCTGCCGGCTGTTGCCTGTTGTGCGGTTGCGCTTGCAGTAAGTGCGCAACAGGCGGCAGTGCGCGTGGATGCGGCGAGCAGGCAACTGCTGGTGGATGGCAGGCCATTTGTCATCTTCGGCGGTGAGCTTGGAAACTCCTCTGCCGGCACCGCTGCGCAGGCGGATGAGATTTTGCCGCGCATGGCGAAACTGCACCTCAATACGGTGCTGATGCCGGTGGTGTGGGAGCAGGTTGAGCCCGAGGAAGGGAAGTACGATTTCTCGATTCTCGATCACTGGATCGATGTTGCGCGCGGGCAGAATCTGCACCTGGCGCTGCTGTGGTTTGGAAGCTGGAAAAATGCCTTCTCAGAGTATGCGCCGGCGTGGGTGAAGGCGGATACGAGGCGTTTTCCGCGTGCGTTGCTGGCGGATGGCTCGCCGACGGAGATTCTTTCTACCTTTGGACCAGAGACGCTCCGGTGCGACAGCCGCGCTTTTGCCGCATTGATGGCGCATCTGCGCGAGAAAGACGCGGCACGGCATACGGTGCTGATGATTCAAGTGGAGAATGAGGTTGGTTATCTTGGGCCGGGTGGGCGCGATCGTTCCCAGGAAGCGAATCAGGCTTTTGCTGCGGATGTTCCGGCGGAGTTGATGCAGAAACTGACTGCGCGGCGCTATGAGCTGGCGCCGGAACTGGCTGCGGAGTTTCATCCGCAGGGCAAAACGTGGCGCGAGGTCTTTGGCGAAATGGCCGACGAGGCTTTTATGGCGTGGCGCTATGCGGCGTATATCGATGCCGTAGCCGCGGCGGGCAAGAGGCAGTACGATTTGCCGATGTACATGAATGCGCAGTTGCCGGCGTATCTGGAGCGTGCGGGCGATTATCCAAGCGGCGGGCCGCATCCTTCCGATCTCGACATTTATCGCGTGACGGCTGCGCATATCGATTTCTACTCGCCGGATATTTACTGGCCGGAGTTTGCCTATTGGGTGAACCGTTATAAGTCCGCCGGGTTGCCGGTTTTTGTTCCCGAGGCGCGGCTGGATGTGGGCCCGTATAACGCGCTTTATGCTTATGGCGCGGTGCGCGCATTTGGGTTCTGCCCGTTTGGGATCGATTCGGTGCGCGCAGACAAAGATGCAACCGGCGAGCCGTTGATTGCGCAGGTGTATGGCGCGCTTGCCAGTCTCGGGCCGATGCTTGCCGAAGCGCAACAGGCAGACCATGCGCGCGGCGTTGTGCTTTACGCGAATCGTTCGCGCGGGACGCAGACGGTTTCACTTGGCGGGTATCTTTTTCAGGCTAGCCTTGCGCGCGCGTGGGGCACGAATGTGCTATTGACGCAGAACGGCGCGATGCTGCTTTTGCAAACTGCGCCGGATGAGTTTCTGGCGGTTGGCACAGGGTTGACGGTGAAGATTACGCGCGATCCTGATACGGACTCTAAGATCGCGGGGATTGCCAGTATTGAAGAAGTGGCAAAAACAGATTCCGGCTGGAAGGTGCTGGCGCGGCTCAACGGCGACCAGAGTAACCAGGGGCGGCAGCTTTTGATGGACCCGCATGAGGTGAAGATGTATCGTTTGCGGGTTTATGCGGCGGGACTGTAGGGGCGTGTTTGTCACGAGTGCCTGGAAGACGGGTGCATGATTGCTATCCCACCCTTCGCGCGATGAAGCCGCGCGAAGGATGGGGCACCCGCTGTGTGGTTGTGCGGGCAAAAAGCAAAGGCAACAGCAACCGCGGATTCTTCGCTCCGGCTGAAAAGCGCCTGCGCTCAGAATGACACCGCGTTGATCGTTGTCTACGCAAACACCGCGCCGCAGGCGCTATCGCCTGGACGGCCAGTCCACGTGATACAACTGAGCGGATGGAACACTCTCGTCGCATTGGCGCTGTGCGCCGCAAGCTGACGCGCTCGGGGCTTACGGGGCTTCTGGTTACGCACCTGCCGGATGTGCGCTATCTCTGCGGGTTTACCGGATCGAGCGCCGCGCTGGCGATTACGCGCCGTTGCGCGCGGCTGTTTACGGATGGGCGCTATCGGGCGCAGGCGGCTGAGGAAGTGCAGGCGGCGGAGATCGATATCGTCAATCGCACTGCCGCTGTTGCGGCGGTGGAGTGGGTGGCTGCGCAGGCTGGGGTAGAATCAGTTGGCTTTGAGGCTGCGCGCACGACAGTGGCTGACCTGGCGCGCTGGAGAGATGCGCTGCCGGCGCGTTTGCGGCGCACGCTGCTTACGCCGTTACCCGCGCCGCCGGTCGAATCGCTGCGGCTGGTGAAGGATGACGATGAGCTGGCGATTCTGCGCGAGGCGGCGTTGATTGGCTGCCATCTGTTCGACCATATTCTTGGGTTTGTTCGACCGGGATTGCGGGAAGTGGAAGTTGCCGCGGAGCTGGAGCACGCGGCACGGCTGGCCGGGGCAGAGGGAATGTCCTTTGAGACGATTGTTGCTTCCGGCGAGCGGTCGGCGCTTCCGCATGGGCGCGCGACCGAAGCGCGGCTGCCGCGCAGAGGCTTTCTGACCCTCGACTTCGGTATAATCCACAAGGGTTATTGCAGCGATATGACCCGGACGGTGCACTTCGGTTCGCCGCGTGCGGAAGAGCGTGCCGCGTATGAAGCGGTGCTTGAGGCGCAGGCGGCTGCCGTGGAAGCCGTAGAGGCCGGCGCACGATGCGGAGAGGTGGATGAAGCTGCCCGCAGCGTGCTGCGCAGGGCCGGACTGGCCGAGGCATTTTCGCATTCGACGGGGCACGGCGTGGGATTGGAGATTCACGAGATGCCGCGCATTGCCTCCGGACAAACTGCCCGGCTTGCCGCCGGCATGGTGGTCACGATAGAGCCGGGTGTCTACCTGCCGGGGCAGTTCGGCATCCGTATTGAGGATATGGTGGCCGTGACGCGCACCGGAGGCGAGATTCTGACGCCCGCGCCGAAGGCACTGATCGAGCTATGAGAGGATTTTCGCGCCCGCCGGGCCGCGGGAAAAAGGAACGAATGAAACAGGAAGATATTCAGGATCTGCAACAACTGGTTGAGTTCCTCAAGGAGCACGGCGTTGCCGAGTTCGACCTTGAGCGGGAGGATGTGAAGGTCCGGCTCAAGTTTACGCAGCCGGTCTCTCCGGTGGTTTCATTTGCCGCGCCGGCCGCTGCCGTGGCTCCGGTGCATCTGGCAGCCGCAGCTACGGCAGCCGCTTCAGCTCCGGCAGCTCCGGTTTCGCCCGCTCCCGCGGAAGAGAATCTGCATCTCATCAAGTCGCCCATCGTGGGCACTTTTTATGGATCGCCCTCGCCCGGCGCGGCCGCGTTTATCTCCGCCGGGGATCACGTGGAAAAAGGGCAGGTGATCTGCATCGTGGAGGCCATGAAGCTGATGAACGAGATCGAGGCCGACGCCAGCGGCGAAATTGTGAAGGTTCTGGTGACGAATGGCCAGGCTGTCGAGTACGGCCAGCCGCTGTTTTCGGTTCGCACGGCGTAACAGCGGAGTTAGCGAGGTTAGCGGAGTTTGCGGAGCTAGCCTCGATGTTCCGCATTCATTTTGAACTAATAACACCGCTAGCACGCGCGAAGCGCGGCCAACTCCGCTAGCTCCGCTGCAAGGATAGGAATGTTTCGCAAGGTTCTGGTTGCCAATCGCGGCGAGATCGCGCTGCGCGTCATCAACGCCTGCCGGGAGCTCGGCGTCCGCACGGTTGCTGTGTACAGCGAGGCGGACCGTAATTCGCTGCACGTGCGTTTTGCCGATGAGGCCATCTGCATCGGGCCGCCACGCCCCGCAGACAGCTATCTCAACGTGCCGGCCGTCATCTCTGCCGCGGAGATTGCCGACGTGGACGCGATTCATCCCGGTTATGGCCTGCTGAGCGAGAATGCGAACTTTGCCGAGGTCTGCCGCGCTTCCAATATCAAGTTCATCGGGCCGCCGCCGGAAGTGACGCGGCTGATGGGCGAGAAAGAAAAAGCGCGCCAGGCGATGAAGAGGGCC
>JASHPD010000205.1 GCA_030038315.1 Acidobacteriaceae bacterium | reverse complement strand
GTTGTGACCGTCGGATTCTGCCAGCCGATCTCCTACGGTTCCAGCACAATCCTGGCGTACACGCGTTTCTCCGTAGAGCTCGGGCCGCCATTGCTTGAGTTTCAGGCCAATAATCACAACTTTGTCGCAGTCACGCAGGACATTCAGGAAGGCTACATTCAGACCGGGTCCAAGATCGCGAAGGGCAAAGGCGTTCTATGCCCGGTTCCCTTGGATCTCGACGATCCTTCCATTGAATGGGGGGACAAGACGGACATTGACGTCAGCAAAAAGCCGGCCATCAAAGGGACCGTCGCATTGACCACAGTGGCCGGAATCGTCACTCCCAAGTTGCCGGATGGGAAGACGGGCAATCCGAACAAGGCCCTGTCCGTGATTTTGGATTTTGCGGCAGGTAGTTTTGTCGCCAAGGACCTGAACGTCGATACCGACAACGCTACGCTCAATCTGCAATTACAGAACTGGTTCGTGACGAATCCTATCCAATATCTGATTAATACCGTTGTCTTTGAAGCCACAACACTGGCGTCACTTACACCCAGCGCCTTCAAGCTCAACGTGCTCACTACCAACAGCAAGAAAAATGTGCTCCAGGTTTTTATTGCAACAACCGGCAGGCCGCAGAGCAATCTGACGATCAATGTCAACGAGCCAATTCCCGATGATTACCACAACTCGCTCATAATCAACACAAAGATCATGTTCGAAGACATCTTTGTGCAGAGCTTCAACCAGGGATCGACAAATCTCCAGGTGCAGTCTGTGAATCCGGGCCAGGATTTCACGGCATGGAAGGCAAAGGTCATCAGCGGCACCGTCTCAGGTGAGGCTAAATTCAACAACACCAGCAGGAGCGAGACACGCATCGCCCCGGGCAGCAATACGATCACCTGGCCGCTGGAAGGACTCACCTTCTCACCGACGAAGAATCTTGGCGTTGAGCTGAAATACCAGGTCAAGAAGAAAGTGGATTTCCAGCATCGCTCCTATTCGTGCGTTTCAAGCGGAGAAGGCATACCGTATTGCTCGTGGTCCGGCTGGAGCGATCACAGCGTGGAGGTTGATGTCTCGCTGACTGGATATTATCCGCTCACGGTGAGCCAGTCCCACGGAAAGCAGGACGTGCAGATTTCCAGCGATCCCCCTAGCGTGACTGTAACCCCGCCCGACCTGCATCCCACTGGGCCGTGCGAATGCAATGACAACGATCTGAAGATTCAGGTCGGGGAAATCCTGAAGAAGCAGGTTCCGGACAAACTGAAGGACTCGATGGCCGGAATCAAGTTCTCGCCGGTTTCTGTCTTCGCGCTTTATAACCTGCTGTTTCCGGCGGATGACTTCATCGTCATGGGGAGTGCCTATGTTCCGGGCGATCTCGTTATTGTGGGAACCTTCAACAAATACGTTGACGCATAGCGGAAGCACGAAGAGTGGATAACCAATTCCAAAGCGAAATGGAAGGGCTGCAGTTGGGCCATGCGGTCAATCTTCTGCGTGGCTCCGCAGCCCTTCCGATGGGCTGGCCGGCTCTCGCCGCGGCTCTGCGAATGCCGTTGCGGCTCTTTCCAGCCGAATCGGTTCGCCCGCCGGACTTTGGCTGGCAGCGGTTATGCGCTTCCATGTATCGCGGCGCGGATGCGCTGCTGGAGCAGCTTTGGGATTGCCGGGTGCAACCGCTCCTGTTCGAGTTGCCCGGGTTTGAAGTCGTTCCGGCGCGGCTGGTCAGGCACGACTGCGACCGGGCCATGCGCAAGGAACGTATGGAAGATCTCCTTGGCCTGAGGCTCACGGAAGATCGAACTTATCTCTTATTCAAGCTGCGGCGCACCGATGGCCGCGCCGAGCATGAAGTGACCGCTCGTCCGGCGCGCGCATACTTCAATCGCGAGCGGCACCTCACGGCAGATTGGAAGAGGGCTGCGTCGCGTCTGCGTCCAGGCACGCGAGTACACGACGGATTCGAGCACGATGCAGTAATCACAGCCGGGATAGCGCAGCCCTATCTCGATTGCATGTACGAGTATGGAACCCACTTCGTTTCCGGCATCGAAACCGGCGACACTTTGCTGCAGGTCGCCGCGATCCGGCCCGAGCTCGCGGAGCGCGTATACGCGCATTGGGCGCAAATCTCCAACGGAGCGGCTGTCTATGGCGAAGAAGCCTTGGGGATGAGCGCATTTCTCGGCCCGTCCTGCGCATTTGAGGTTGGTGGCATCGTCAGCCAGGCACAAGATCCTGCACTGTCGGTAACGCAAGAATCCGGAGTTTGGAACGACCCATCGGCCTTTGGCGGAGTGAGCCTGGCAGGAGCTTTGCGGACAAGCCACGAAGAGACGCGAGCCGCGCTCACAACATTTCATTCCCACGCCGTCATCCGCACGGAATTGACCTCGCTCGCGCGCTTCCTGGAGTACTACCGCGCCATTGCATTCGAGCGCGTATTGCGCGGTGGGCTCATGCAGAGGTGGGGTAGGCGCGTGAACCTGCCTTTGCGTCGTATGCCCTCCGTGGAGCGCGCGATCGGTGCCGCTGCGGTTGCGGACAACGCGCCTGCGGACCGCGATGCGGTGCAACCGATCAAACGCTGCGGCCGCGTCATTTCCCTGCACCGCTCTGAAGCGCTGCAGCAGGGCAGCGCGATTGTGGCTCAGTACCTCGACGCCGCGCCTATGAGCCGGCTTGCCCCGGCCATTCGTCTTCATGATAGCGAGTTCGAGAATCCGGCCATCGTGTGCCAGAAGATGGTGGGCGCCATGTTTCTGGAAGACTGGGACGGAGGCCTGCGGGATGCCGTGGTGGATGGCCTGCGTTTTACGCATGATTTGCCGGCTTGCCGTACGGAGGAGCCGAAGGTGCGGCTGCGAGGGGACCTGCATTCTACGCAGGTTGAGTGCCTGCTCGCGGCTCTGCCGTGGATTGCAGCCGAGTTGGAGCGTTGCGGCGCCGGCTTCGCGTGCGCTGCCGCTCCCGAACAGCATCCTCGCTCAGCGTCGTTCGCGAAGTGGATTGCGGAGTCATTGAAAGTAGGGAGCGGGCAAAAGGATCTGCGGCAACTGCGAGTGTTGGCTCTCTACCAATGCGCAATCGAAGCGGCTTTCTGGACAAAAGATCGTGTTCTCGATACCGGCGACCTGATTCTGACGCCGGATGAGCGCCGCAATGTTCGCCGGCATCTTCATGCAATTTCTTCCTGCGCGATCGAAGCCGATATCTGCCTGCGCGACCATAGCGCGGTAAATCGTGCTCATGCCGATTCAGAAATTTTCGAGTCCGCTCATATCCGAATGCAGCGAAAGCTGCGCGCTCTTCGGGAGGAGGCATCGGGTCATTATGTCTCCGTGCTGGAAACAGTCCTGCGGAAGCTGGAGCCGATGATCCAAAACGCGGAAGAGGAGTTTCGTGCGTCTTCCCGGCAAGCGTTGGAATCTGCTGGCGCAAGTTGGAAGCATCTTGGAGCATTGGAGCCGGCTTCCAGTCAGCAACTAGCAGCCGACAGGCTCGTGCAATGGATGATCTCCGCCCTGGAACAGCCGGCGGAACAGGAACGGAGAGCGCAGTTGCATACGGAACCGGCGCAAAACGAAGCGCAGAGCATTCTTGCCCCATATCTCCATCATGAGGCGATTGCCCACGCCCGCATACATACCGTGAAGCTGCTTGAAGAACTATGCCGCTTCTCAGATGGGCAGAAGGCGGACATCGCGGTGATGGAACAGCTTTTGAGCGAGATTGTGGACAACACCGAAGCGGCCGAAAGCAGTGAATTTGTTCCAGTGGATCGGTACTTTGCGGACCTTGTGGCAAATGGACCGGGCGATGCGGCAGTCTCTTGGATTCAGGCAATCTCTTCGCACTGGAAGTTATTCGAATCCGCGCGGGCCAGATTGCTGGCGCTTCGATTCCAGCGTTCTTGCCTCCACCTTGAAGCATGGCGGCTTCGCTCCAATGGTCTTCAGGCGAACCCGGCCGCGGGCTTTGGCGGGATTTCTCTACTGTCTTTGGGGGGCCAGACAGAACACCTCCGGCTGCTTGCCCTTGTTCGTAAAAGTCTCCGCCTGCAGCAACTGGTCCATGGCTTCGCAGATTCCGGAGAAGCGATTGGCGACCTGGAACTTGGCGCGCTCGGCCATCTCATCGCGTTCCAGTGCGCTGACATGCTTGACCCTGCTGTCGGCTGCTTGCGTATGCCGGAAGGGAGCCATGTATGAATGCAGGGGATTCAGGCAGCAAGGCTAATATCGACAACCTGCTGGAGCAGATGTCACGTGGCGTTTCGGTTCTCAATGGCTGGGATGCGGTGCTCAATATAGATGAGGATTTGGTAAACGCGATTTTCCAGGCACAGTTCGCGCAGTTTGCGCGTGCCGATTGGAAGGAGATTCGCTTCGCCTTCTGCCAGCTTTTCCCGAACCCGGGCAAACAAGGAAAGCTCGCCGTTTACACGGCCGTGCAAATAACGCTCGCGACACCCAGGCTGCGGTTCCTTGGAAACAATCAGGCGTTTGTCGAAATTACCTTTAAAGCAACAGGCCGGACGGGCACCGCGGCCAAGGCCGTTGCTGCCGGTTTTGACCCAGGCAAAGACGGCGATCCAGACGATCCCGGCCTGGAATGGGACTACAACGGATTCAGTGACATGGAGCTCAACGGTCAGGTGCCGCTTTCAGCCGTCGCGGGAACTTCACACAACAGTGAGGGCGCCACCAGGTTCGTGCTTGATTTTCCAGCAGGCAGCTTTACGTCCCGCGCTTTCGAGCATGTCAAAGACCCTGATGAGCTTTGTCTCCGCTTGAAGAACTACTTTGACACGCACAATGTCCAGTATGTAATCAACAGCATTCGGACGGATCTCATAGGCCAGATTCCGCAACTGGCGCCAAAGTCGTTCCGAATCGCCGTGCTCACCACCAATGAGAACAAAAACATCTTCCAGATCTTCATTGCAACGCAGAGCCCTGCCGGAAGGAATCTAACCGTCGGGGTCAACGAGCCGATTCCCGACGGTTTCAATATATCGGCGATGTTCAACAAGCGGACAGTCAGCCAGCTTGGGACAAGCCTGATGGTCCAGACGTGGCTCTTCATGCAATCCAACCTCGTGTTCTCCGGCCATTCCACTTTGAGTCTCGGTCCAGAGCTCACGCCTGGCGACGCGCTGATTCTTGGCTCGCTTGCAGTTGACTCGTCGCCCTCTCCTGTTGATCCAATCATTCCCGTGAAGGAGCGTCCAATGCTAAACATTCAAAAAACCATGCAAATTAAGCCCGATGGCCTGCCGTCATTCACTGCCTATGGGGACGATCTCGACCCAGCCGTATGGTATGTGCCGCCGGCCGCTGTATGGGCTGTCAATCCCGTCTCCAGGTTGCCGCAAATCTCCGTCATCAAATACAACCTGACCGGCGGAGCGATCAGCGGTTTTTGCCGTTTCACTGTGCAGCTGATGGTTGACGCCGCGCAGGAAGCAGCGCTCAAGAAGGCCATCCCCGGCGCAAAGCTCGGCCAGTTCGATTGGATCAGCAGCCGCGCGTTTTTCACTTATACCGTTGGCGGAAAGAGCACAACAATTCCAAGCCAGCCCTCCAGCTTCGGAAGCCAGGCGGCGACCTTCAGTCTTACGCTCGAAAACGAGAAGGAGCTTGCCGATTTTGTGAACGCATTCTCTTCCGGGTCGAGCAGCGGCGCATTCGGAATCAGTTACGAGCTTGCGGCGGAAACCAGGCTGCCCGCGGTCAAGGTTATCAGCACCTTCGACTCGACGGTCGCCTATCAGTATCAGGTCGAGAATCGGTATCGCATCGAGATGCAGTATCACACTGACACTTGGGGACATCGCCGGTCAGAGCAGGTGAGCGTCTACGTTGGGACATTCGTGCACGAGATGATCCGCCAATCACAATCTGCAAAGGTGACCGTGATCCCCGGACAAGGTTTGACGCCGGCTCTGCTTTCGATGTGCCAGGACTGGGCAAACCGGCAGCTCCAGAAGGATGTGGAACAGGCGATTAACAATGCTTTGAGCCTGATCCGGAATCCAACCGGCAATTTCTCCATGACAAACGTCTCCAGCTTCACGCATACTCTAGAGACAAACAACATCGTGCCCTGGTATTTCCAGGTCGAGGGAACATTGCCGCCCATGAGCCCTGAGGTATGGAAGCAGTTATATTCGGAAGTAAATCAGCAGCAACTGCAAGTAACCTTCCAGTTGCAGGAGGATCTCGCGCGTCACGGCATCAGCCGGGTGAACCTCAAATTCCAATACGACGACGCCGTGCCTCCGAAGGTGCACACGTTTGACGCACAGTCCCAGGACGCCTGGTACATCAGTATGCCGGCCCTGTTCGATGGAGGAAAATTCATCGCTTCCTATAAGTACCAGTACGAGGTAATCTACGCGCCGCCCGCGGATAGAGGACCGCAGCCGGCGCCGCTGAGCACCGAATGGATCACGAGCAATCTGACTCAGGTCAACTTTGGGCTCGTGGAGCTCGGCCTGCTCGCCGTCACGTTTACGGCGGCGAATATCGAGTGGGGAACAACCACAGCCGAAGGAGCGCCGCCTTCCGTCAAGGAAATCACGGTGAGCTGGAATTGGGTGCCCGGCAATGGCGGCCCTGTGCTTTCCGAGAGTTTCGTGCTGACTGCAAAGAATCCGTCGCTCACCAGCACCTTGCGTTCTGTGGGACCAACCAACAATCAGCAGTACCGTTACTCGCTTACATTCCTGATGAGCGATGGCAACACGCTGGCCGCCAACGGCCTGGCTGGCGCTTCGCAGATATGCCGTATCAACCACCCGCTGTCCACGATTTCTGTCGGCGTGTTGCCCTTGTTCTCTGACAGCGTTAAGGCTGTGGTGCTCCGCGCGACCTTTGATGACGAGAAGAACGATATCCATCTTGCGAAGCAATGGACTGCGCGGGCTACTGCACAATCCGGAGGCACGGTCGATGAAAGCTCGTTTACGCCGTGGGATTTTCAGGCGGTTGCGGCGAACCTCAACATGGCGACGGTCGTCTTTTCAGGGACGTGGGTCGACGGTAAGGGCAAGCAGCACGCGATTCCCAAGTCGATCCTGGTCGGCAGCAATAGCACGCTGCTCATCAGCGATACCCAGCGGGTGGCCACTGCCGTGATCGATGCCTCGAATGTCTCGTTCGTTCCGCCGAAACGCAGCGGCGTTTACCGCGTGGAGGCGCTGGTTTCGGATTACGAGAGCACGGCTCAGTCTGACGACCTGCTGGCGAACGCCAAAACCCTGGTCTTCGGCCAGGATGAGCCATCTGTCCAGTACTACCAGACAGATGCAATCGGAATATCGGAGACGCCCACGTTCTGCTACCAGTATGTGTATACCGTAAACAAAGACCAGGGCGAGCACACGGACGTTGTGAAACTGTGGCCTGCGCCGCAATCCACCGTAAGCACGTCATTGCCGGTTATACCGGGTAGTCCAGCCGCAAGGATCACCGCGGGCGTGGTTCGGGCTGCTCGAATACATGATGGTCGTACAGCGCAGCTCTTTGCTCGCCACGACGCGGCTTGGCCCGTGGCGGTGGAGGACGAAAAAGCGCTCGTCGGCATCTGACCGGCAAACGTCGGCCATCTTGCTCCGGGGTCATTCGCACTTCCTCGAGATGCCCCCGGAGCTTCTTGCGTGGAGAAGCCTGTGGAAAGATGCGGATTTCCAGCAGCTACGGAGCATATCCTGAGCATCTGGAGCGAGTATGATCTGCCGGCTGCATCGCGTGCTCGGGCGGCATTGCAGGTTATCTTTAGAGACCGGATCGGCTCTCAGGCCCCGATCTCATTTGTGCAGAGCACCCTCACGATGACCGGCTCGCCATTTGAGCCGGCATTCTCATGCAGCGCTCCTGGGCTCCGGTATACTGCCGACCCGGCCCCGGAGAATGTGCCTCTGCACAAGCGTCTGGATTATGTGCTCAGGGTTCTCGCCATGCTCAAAGCGCCTGGGATTTCTCCGCTGCTTGCCGGGCAACTGCGGCATCTGCAATCACTCGGGGATCTGCGGTACGGAGCGCAGATCGGCTCGCGGCACAGTGCAAACGAAGATCGCTATAAGTTGTATGTCGAGATACCGCCTCAAGCCTCGATGGCGGCAGATCTCTGGGCGGAAGAGCGGCTGCCGGGATCGGTGCTCAATGTTCCAGGGCGCAACGCTCGCGTGACATTGATCGGAATAGATCTCTCGACCATGGTAACCGAAATCTACTATCGGATTGAGAACCTGCATCCGCGCGAGATCCAACTGCTGATGCGGCGCGGAGGTGCCGCGCATCGTGCTCCCGAATTACTTGCGGCGGTAGAAGAATGGGCGCAATGGAAGGTTCGCCACGAGCTTCCCGGATCTATCTGGGGCTTCAGCTATGCTCTGAAGGGTGGCCGTTCGGCGGCCTTCAGCCTTTTCACCTTTGCTCGCACTTTAATCGGCGTTGACCGGGGAGTACGTACGAGATTGCTTTCTCTCGGGGAGAATCGGAACTGGGATCTCAGCGTATACGAACAGATGAGCCGTCCGCTTGCTGATTATCGCGGGCCGCTTTGCCACCATGGCGTCTTCGGTTTCATTGTCCGGCCGGATACGCCGGTTGCGCCCTGGGTAGGTCTCGCGCCTCCGGAGATGCGCGCGCAGTGAGAGCGGAATTGCGTTCGACGGTTTTGAATTCGCAGATGCCCAGCGGAGCCTTCCCGTCCGTGGCGCATCTTCCGGCTGGCCCCGTTGCCGACGAAAACGCCTTCGTGACCGCTCTTGTTCTCGATCGGCTGATTCGGCTCGACCCTGATGCCGGGATTGCGGTTGCAGTGCGGCGGGGCGTGGAGTATCTGCTTCGGTGCGAGAATCCAGGAGCGCCTGGGGCATTCTCGTTTTACCCGCTGGACGGCCACCCGCATTGGATAGAAGAATTCCTCCCGCCGGACGCTGACGACACGGCCCTCTGCCTGCTTGTCCTGTTTCGTTCCGGCGCCAGGTCGCGCGAGCAGTCGCAACGCCAGTTTCTCCAAACGCTGGACCGCTACCGCATCCGGTGCCGCCCGCGCGGAGCAGATTGGTTTTGTCCT
>JASHPD010000204.1 GCA_030038315.1 Acidobacteriaceae bacterium | reverse complement strand
GTGCGGTAGACGGCCTTGTTGCCGAGCCAGGTGGAGTGGAATTCGTGCGGGTCGAGGTAGACTACGGCCTTCTTGATTGGCTCGGGGACGATTTCGAAGTTGACCTTGAGGCTTAGCTCGGCGGCTTTGAGGAAGCACTCGATGTCGTCGCCGATGAAGAGGCCGCAGACGGCGAGATTGCCGCTTGCGGTGCGCTTGACGACGGTGAGGACGTAGAGGATGGGCAACTCGCGCAGGAAATGGTCCGAGGCGTAATTGAGGACGTTGCGCACGGGATTGATGGCGCGGCCGAGGATGCGCTCCATGCCGTAGACGGCGCCGAGATAGTGGCTGCGGTTGATGCCTTCGCGTCCGCCGGCGCCGACGAGGACGTTCTTGTTGTAGTTGGCCATGCCGATGACTTCATGCGGGACGACCTGGCCGATGGAAAGAATGAGATCGAAGCCGCCGCGCGAGATGAGCTTGTTGACCTGCGCGGGCCACGGGTAATTGAGCTTGCCTTCGGATTGCTCGCGGATGAATTGGGCGGGGACTTCGCCGAGAGTTTCGATGTCAGTGCGCCAGTTGTGGACGCGGAAGAGATCGAGAGGGATTTCACCGAACATGTTCCGGATCTGCGTGGGGCTCATGGCGGCGTGGGTGCCCAGCGTGGGCAAAATCGCTTTGAGCTTGTCGCCATAGTGCTGCCATGCGTAGCGCGTGAGCTCGCCGGCGCGGGAGTGGACGCGGGTGAGATCGGGCGGCAGCGCGAGGACGTGATTGCGCGGGCCGAGCTTGCCGAGGGTTTCCGTCAGCAGCTCGTTCAACTGGCCGGAAGTAAGCCCCGCATCGGCGCTTCCGACATTGCAATACAGACTCATGCGTTGCCTCTAGCCTTTCTAATCGATTTGCACGGGCGTCATTTTCGGCGTGATTCCGTGAATGATGATGAGCGCGAGCAGGTACGCGACGCAGGCAATGACGAAGAGCGGCACGTAGCTGCCGGTCAACTGGATGATGAAGCCGGTCGCAAACTGAAACAGTGCCCCTCCAATCGCGCCCGCCATGCCGCCGATGCCGATGACGCTGCCGACGGCGGCCTTGGGAAACATGTCGGAGGGGAGGGTGAAGATGTTGGCCGACCAGCCCTGGTGCGCCGCGGCGGCTAGTCCGACGAGGGCGACGACGATCCAGAGATTGTGAATGAATGGGGCGGCGAAGACCGGCACGACGCAGAGTGCGCAGATCAGCATGGCCGTCTTGCGCGATACGTTTGCGGTGCGGCCAATGCTGAGCAATTTGGACGAGATCCATCCGCCGCCAATGCTGCCCACGGTTGAAATCACATAAACAACGACCACTGGAATCCGGTTCGTGGTTATGCTCAGGTGAAAGGTCGATTGCAGATAGCGCGGGAGCCAGAAGAGATAGAACCACCAGATGGGGTCGGTGAGGAACTTGCCGATGGCGAAGGCCCAAGTCTCTTTGCGCGGCAGCACGCGGCTCCAGGGGACGATCTCCTGGCTCTCGACGGGATCGCTGAGGATGAGGTCAAGCTCAGACTTCGAAACGCTCCAGTGCTGCTCGGGGCGGCGATACCAGATGAGCCATGCGGCCAGCCAGACGAGGCCCGCTGCGCCGGTGGCAACGAAGGCTCCGCGCCATGCGTTTTTAGGGCCGAAGATGCTCCAACTGCCAAAGAGCGCGATCAGTGCAGGCACGACGAGCGGCACGGCTATATTGCCGAAGTTCGCGCCGGAATTGAAGATGCCCGTTGCCAGCGCGCGCTCGCGCTTGGGAAACCACTCGGCCACGGTCTTGATGCAGGCGGGGAAGTTGGCCGCCTCGCCCAGGCCGAGCAGAAACATGGCAATGCCGAAGGTGATGACGGAAAAGGCTGCGCCGGGCAGCATCGCGGCCACGCTCCAGAGGCCGATGGCGATGGCGAATGCCTTGCGCGTGCCGAGTTTGTCGGTCAGGCCGCCGGCCACCACCATGCCAATGGCGTAGGCCACCGTAAATGCGGTCGTTATATAGCTGTACTTTGCGCTGTTCAGACCTGTAAAGATTTTTTCCAGCGACGGCTCAAGGTAGGCGATCACGCCGCGGTCGATATAAGCGATCACGGTGGCCAGGAACAGGAATCCGCAGATGACCCACCGCTGATGCGAAACGCGGTTCGCGGAGGGCGGAGTGCGAAAAAAAGAGGCTGATGAAATGTCTCTTGTCGCCATAAAATCCTGTGCGCGAATTGCGCGGCGTAAAAAACGCGGGCTACAGCCGATACGCTTTCTTGACCAGATTGTAGGTGAGGTCGCGCGCGACTTCGTGGGCTTCGTCTTCGCCAAGGCGATGCTCGACGACGAGCTTGGCGAGGAAGCCGCAGTCGATGCGGCGGGCAACGTCGTGCCGCGCGGGAATGGAGAGGAATGCGCGGGTATCGTCGTTGAAGCCGACGGTGTTGTAGAAGCCGGCGGTCTCGGTGGCCTGCTCGCGGAAGCGGGTCATGCCTTCAGGGCTGTCATGAAACCACCACGGCGGGCCGAGGCGCAGGCATGGATAATGGCCGGCCAGTGGCGCGAGCTCGCGGCTGTAGGCGGTTTCGTCGAGCGTGAAGAGGATGATGGTGAGTTTCGTCTCGTTGCCGTAGCGGTCGAGCAGCGGGCGCAAGGCGTTGACGTAATTGGTGGCCTGCGGAATGTCGGCGCCGGTGTCGCGGCCGTACTTTTCGTGGACCTTGCGGTTGTGGTTGCGCACCGCGCCGGGATGAATCTGCATGACGAGGCCGTCTTCGACGCTCATGCCGGCCATTTCTGTGAGCATCTGCGCGCGGAAGAGCTCCTGCTCGGCGGCGCTTGCTTTTCCGGTGCGGATTTTGTCGTAGAGAGCTGCGGCTTCTGAGGCGCTGAGATCGGCGGTCTGGGCTGTGGGATGGCCGTGGTCGGTGGCTGTTGCGCCGAGCTCGCGGAAACGCGCGCGGGCCTTGCGCAATGCGTTCCGATAGCCGGCCCATTTTGTGGTGTCTTCGCCGGTCTCCGCGCCTAGCTGCGCTAGGCGATCGGCGAAGCCGGGGAACTCGGGGTCGACGACCGGATCGGGACGGAAGGTGGGAAGGATGCGGCCTTTCCAGCCGGATTTGCGCAACGCGGCGTGATGCGAGAGCGAGTCGAGCGGGGAATCGGTTGTGGCAAGGACTTCGAGGTTGAAGCGTTCGTACAAAGCGCGCGGGCGGAACTCGGGAGCGCTGAGCTTTGCCGCGATGGTGTCGAAGTAAAGATCGGCGGTTTTTTCCGAGAGCGGCTCGGTGAGGCCGAAGAGGGTCTCAAAAGAGTAATCGAGCCAGATGCGCGTGGGCGTGCCGCGGAAGAGGAAGTAGTTTGCGGCGAAGAGCTTCCAGACTTTACGCGGATTTTTGATTTCGGGCCGGCCGATTTCGAGATCGTCCATGGAGACGCCCTGGCTGTAAAGCATTCGGTAGATATAGTGGTCGGGCTGGACAAAGAGCTTGGCGGGGTCGGGGAACGGTTGATTCTCGGCGAACCACGCAGCCTGGGTGTGCCCGTGCGGACTGACGATGGGCAGGCCGGCGGCGCGTTCGTAGAGCGAGCGGGCGATCCCGCGGGTTTCGGGATCTGCGGGAAAGAGCCGGTCGGGGTGGATCAGCATGGCAACGGCGCTCCTTTCACTGAAGCGTGAGTGGTCAGACCACAGTATACATGGTGAAAAACGGCTTGCGGCGAGATGGGACAGAAAGTATTTCTGTATAAAAATTTGGTGCCACTCTCGAATTGTTCTGTTGCGTCAAAGGCATTTCTGAGAGTAACTTCCGTTTATGGCGCGAGTGAAGCTCGAACACCAAGAATCGCACCGCACGATGCAAGTGGTCAACCACGTGCGGGCACTGATCGAGAACGGAACCCTGAAGCCCGGCGATAAGATTCCGCCGGAACGCGACCTTGCGCGCACGCTGAAGATCAGCCGGGCAAGCCTGCGCACGGGCATCGGCTACCTGGCGGCGCTGGGCGTGATGAAGATCAGGCACGGGGTGGGCACGTTTATTGCCGACGGGCCGCCGGACTTCGGGCAGGACTCGCTGAGCTTTATCGGCGCGCTGCACGGCTTCCAGTCGTGGCAGATGTTCGAGGCGCGCATTCTGCTGGAGACCGGCCTTGCGGCGCTGGCCGCGGAGCGGAGCAGGGATGAGCACCTGGCGGCGCTGGCCGAGGAAGTGGCCGAGATGTTCGCCTCCGTGGACAATCCCACCGAGTACCTGATTCACGACGTCGCCTTTCATCGGATCATCGCGCAGGCCTCGGGAAATCCGATCCTGGCGGCGATCATGGAAACCATCGTATCGTCGATGTACGACCGGCGGCGAAAAACCGTGGAGCGCTCGATCGACCTGCGGGAGTCGGCGGGGATGCACCGGGAGATTTACCGGGCCATCCGGGGGCGCAAACAGGCCGATGCGCGGACGCTGATGGAGCGGCACCTGCGCATGGCGCAGGAGGCGCAGGGGCTGGAACGGCCGATCGGTAAACGCGGTCCGGCGAATGCCGAGAGAACGGTTACCACTTAACAGACCATCTGCGGCTTTCCCGGGTTGCATCCGATAAAGCTTCCAAAGCTGGATGAGGGGGCTTTTGCGCCGATTGCGGGCCGGCCCAGGTTACGCCCGGAGACAAATCCGTTGCCATGGCGTGTTTTTGCCGCAGGAGCTTCGTGTCTTTGCGTAGCGTATGTGGTCTGACCAATATGGCATTTTTTCATTTGCGTATGTGGCGGAGACCGGTCGGCCTTCCGATGCCGGCAGGAATTTTCCGCGCGGACGGTCAGGGGCGTCTGAGCGCCGCACAAGGCAGTATTGACAATCATTATAGTGAAGAGAGAGAATTTTCCAGCTTTAGACCTTCGCCGGAATGCGGCGAAATCCGAATTAAAAGGATGCCAGTACATGTCCACAACGCATAAGTTTGGAGTTGGAATGGTAAGACCACTTAAGATGCAGCGAAGAATATCGGTCATTCCAGAGAGCGGAGAAACAGTTCTCCGGTTCTGGCCGGCCATTGCGCGCAGGGCCTGTTTGTTTGGGCTTGTTGCGCTGTGCGCGGCAGCCATGCTTTTTCTGCCCGCGCCAGCTTCGGCACAGATCGGCGGCACAGGAACGATTGAGGGAACGGTTACCGATCCTTCGGGCGCGGTGATTCCGGGCGCGACAATTGCGGCACGGAATGTCGCGACCGGCGCGGAGATGGTGCGCACCAGCAACAGCGACGGCCGCTACAACATTTCGCCGCTCGACGTAGGCGTGTACCGGGTGACGGTGAGCGCCAAGGGATTTGAGACGCAGGTGCGCGACAAACTGCAGGTGAACGGTATGCAGGTGCTGGGGCTGGACGTGGCGCTGCAACTGGGCGCCGCGAACATGACCGTGACGGTGACCAGCGCGCCGCCGCCGCTGGAGACCGAAAATGCGACGCTGGGCGCGACGATGGAGCATGACGCCTACACGTCCCTGCCGCTCGAAATGGGCGGCGCCAACGGCGTGAGCACCGACCAGAGGCGCGTGACGGACTACGCGATCATGATGCCGGGCGCGACCAATAACGAGATCAAGAACAACGAGTCCGATGAGCCGATGGTGGTGAACGGCTACTCGAGCGGCACGACGATGTACGTGGAAGGCGTTCCGCTGGAATCGGCATCGACGGCCGGCGACCCGCGCTTCATCTGGCCGGCGTTCTCGGTGGAGACGATCAACCAGTTCCAGCTCAAGACGACGGGCTACTCGCCGGAGTACCAGGGCATCGGCGTGGAGAACTTCACGATGAAGTCCGGCAGCAACGACATTCACGGCTCGGTCTACGAGATCTTCCGCAACACGGCGCTCGATTCGGCCGGTTTCATCCCCGCGCAGTACCCGACGAACTATCCCGTGGCTTCACTGGCCGGCGCCTACTACAAACCGCCGGAGCACATGAGCGAGTACGGCCTGACGCTGGGGGGGCCGATCTGGAAGAACAAGATCTTCCTCTTCGGCAGCTACGCGGGGTTCCGCTACTCGACGCTGACCAAGCCGCAGGTGCAGACGATTCCGACGCCGGCTGAGCTGTGCGGCGATTTCTCGGCGCTCGGCCAGGACATCTACGATCCGACAACCCAGACGGAGACCGGCGGCAGCTACTCGCGCACGCAGTTCAGCGGGCCGAGCTGGACGAGCGCCGGCTGCGGCACCGGCCCGGTCATGGCCAATGTGATTCCGCAAAACGAGCTTTCGCCGATTGCGCAGTATCTGCAGAAGTTCATGCCGGCGCCGAGCAACGACAGCCTGACGAACAACTACTGGGGCTCGTACAACTGGGGCCTGAACAACTGGTCCACGGCCGACCGGATTGATTTCAACCTGTCGGACAGGCACAAGATCAGCGGCATCTTCGCGATGGGACGGCAGGGCCTGATCGGCCCGGCCGGCAGCCAGACGACGAACGTGGCTCCGGTGCCGTATCTCTACGCCAAGAACTACGCGCCGATCTCGAAGGACGTGATCCTGCAGGACACCTACGTCCTCAAGGACAACCTGGTGAACCAGTTCAAGTGGGGCGCGGCACAGTACCACTCGCCGGACAATAACCCGACCTACGGCATCGACGAATACGCGGCTTCAACGGCCGGCATCACCGGCCTGCCTACCGGCCAGGCTTCGGGCAGCTTCCCGGAGGTGAAATTCAGCGGCGGTCCGCAGAGTATTGCTCAGTGGGGTCCGCAGTCCGGCTACGTGGGCAATACGGACGCCTTCACGCTGCTTGACAACCTGCAGTGGGTGCATGGGCGCCATACGTTCACCTTCGGCGGCCAGTATGAATGGATGGCCTATAACTACCTCGCCGCCGATACCGGCAGCACCGTGGCTACGCTGAACTACGGCCTGAATGAGACGGCGCAGGTAAGCGGCGCGTCGGCGGCAGCCACAGCCAACACCGGCCTGCCCTACGCCAGCTACCTGATCGGCGCGGTGGATTCCGGCAGCTACACGCAGTACGCGCCGATCGCGGAAGAAACCGGCTCGCGCTATCATCCTTTCGCGCTCTACGGCAATGACGACTGGCAGGTAACGCCCAAGCTGACCGTCAACGCCGGCCTGCGCTGGGACGTGATGCCGCCATTCCGCGAATCCGAGAACCGCTTCTCATTCCTGAACCCGACGGCTACCAACCCGGTTACCGGCTCGCCCGGCGCGCTCCAGTTCGCCGGCAGCGGAACCGACGGCTGCGGCTGCATCACTCCGCTGCAGACGTATTACAAAAATTTCGGGCCGCGCCTGGGCTTTGCCTGGCAGTTCACGAACCGCGTGGTGCTGCGCGGTTCCTACGGCATCTACTACGGAAAAGGCGGCGGAACCTCCGGCGGCCAGACCACGCTGCCTTCGAGCAACATGGAGCTGGGCTATGCAGCCTCGCCGAATCCGTCGAGTCCGGGACTGTCTCTGCCGGCCTTCTACCTGAATAACAGCGCGTACTTTACCAACGCGGGCATTGCCAACACTGATTTCGGAGCCAGCACGGTCGCGCCGCCGCCGGTCTTCAATGCCGGTTACGCAACCTACTATTCCACCGCGGCCGTTTCGCCGTACAACATCAAATCGAGCCCCGCTTACCTCGATCCGAAGTACGGCGGGCGCACGCCGGTCTTTGAAGGATGGTCGCTCGGCTATCAGATCCTTGTGACCAAGGACATGACA
Organism: Acidobacteriaceae bacterium; assembly: GCA_030038315.1. Taxonomy (GTDB): domain Bacteria; phylum Acidobacteriota; class Terriglobia; order Terriglobales; family Acidobacteriaceae; genus Telmatobacter. Next base: position 3,890 of record JASHPD010000204.1, on the reverse strand, counting down.
GCGACGGTGAGCTATGTGGGCAACCAGGGCCACTTCCTGGTGCCGACGGGCAATCCGCGCGGCCTCTGGAGCAACGAGCTCGATCCGAAGTGGCTTTCGCTGGGTCCCACGGCCCTGGGAGAGACCGCTTCTTCGTCTACCATGCCGGCGGGAACCTCGGTGCCCTACGCCAGCTTCAACGGCACGGCGAAGCAGGGATACACCGTCGCCCAGGCGCTGCTGCCCTTCCCACAGTATTCCGGCGTGGTGGACCAGCTCCCCGCGGTCGGCAACTCCAATTACAACGCGCTGCAACTCTTCCTCCAGCAGCGGTTGAGCCACGGCATCAGCTTCATGCTGAGCTACACCTACAGCAGGACGATTGACGACGTGGGCACCTTCCGCGCCGGCTATGCGATCCCGGCCGGCGTGCTGGCCAACGGCGGCAAAGCCTGGCCGATCGACCGCATCGAGCGCTCGCTCAGCACGCAGGACCAGCCGCAAAACCTGGTCTTCACCAGCACCTACGACCTGCCCTTCGGCGCCAACCATATCGGCGGAAGCAATCCGATTGTCCGCGCTATCGTAAGCGACTGGCGGATCTCCGATGTCTTTACCTACGTCTCCGGCAACCCGCTGGCGCTGACCGCCAGCGCCTGCACGGGCCTTACCGGCCAGGGAACCTGTATGCCGGCTTACGCGGCCGGCTTTACCGGCTCGGCGCGGCAGAACGGCGGATGGGGCCACGGCGCGACGCGCACTACGCTGTCGAAGATCCAGTACATCAATCCGGCGGCCTTCACCGAGGTGACCGGCGGAGAAACTATCGGCGACGCGGCCCGCACGGCCCCCGACGGCCTGCGCGGACCCGGCAACTACAACATCGACGGCAGCCTGCGCAGGACGTTCAACGTGTGGAAGGATGGGCGCGTGAAGTTCGTCTTCGACGCGTCGGTCTTCAACGCCGTCAACCACGTCTGGTTCGGCAGCTCGGCCAGCACCGCGGACGGCTCGATCGGCTCCACGGTCGGCTCGTCGAGCCTGGGCACCGTGGCTGGACAGGCGAACAACCCGCGCCAGTTCCAGTTCTCCGGCCACTTTAACTTCTAACATCAACCGCAATGGGAAAAGCGGCGCGGAATCTGTTGAGTTTCGCGCCGTTTCTCGTATTAGAAACCGATATCTGGACCCGGTATCATGGCAGGGCATCGAGATTTTGTTGAGTAGCTGAGATCAAATGTCTTCACTCCGTCTTCTCTTTCGCGCAATCGTCCTGCTTCTCTGCCTCACCCTCGCCCGCGCTGCCGTTGCGCAGCAGCTTCCGTGGCCGCAGCGCATGGCGGATGCGGCGATGCGGCGCTGGCCGCAGGGCCGCATCGCTGAAGCCGGCCAGCCGTGGAAGTGGAACTATGAGCTGGCTACGCTGCTCGACGGCATCGATGCGGTGTGGTATTCGACGGCCGACGGCGCGTACTTCCGCTATACGAAGCAATCCGTGGACGCGCTGGTTTTACCCGACGGCTCTATACCCACTTACGACGCGTCGGCGAGCTCGCTCGATAACATTGCGCTGGGGCGCGAGCTGCTGCTGCTTTACCGCGTCACGAAGAATCCCCGCTACTACAAAGCTGCAACGCTGTTGCGCAGGCAGCTTGCCGCGCAGCCGCGCAATGCGGCGGGCGGCTTCTGGCATAAGGAAATTTATCCCGGCCAGATGTGGCTCGACGGGCTCTATATGGCGGAGCCTTTTTATGCCGAATACGCCTCGGTCTTTCATGAGCCGCAGGATTTTGCGGAGATTACCAGGCAGTTCACGCTGATGGAGACACGCGCGCGCGATCCGAAGACCGGACTGCTGTATCACGCGTGGGATGAATCGAGGAAGCAGCAATGGGCCGATAAGGCGACGGGGGACTCGCGCATCTTCTGGGCGCGAGGCATGGGGTGGTATCTGATGGCGCTTGCCGATACGCTGCCGTACTATCCGAAGAACGATCCGGAATCGGCGCAGGGCCGCGCGCAGCTCATTGCCATTTTTAACCGCGAAGCCGAGGCTGTTGCGCGCGTGCAGGATGCGCGGACGGGACTTTGGTATCAGGTTCTCGACAAGCCCGGCGCGCCCGGAAACTACTTTGAGTCATCCGCGGCGTGCATGTTTGTCTACGCGCTTCAAAAGGGCGTGCGGCTTGGTTATCTGCCGACAAAATATGAGGCCAATGCCGCGCGCGGCTGGCAGGGAATCCTCACGCACTTCGTTGCGCTCGGCTCGGACGGCTCCGTCAATCTGACCGGGACCGTGAAAGCCGTTGGCCTCGGCGGCACGCCCTATCGCGACGGCAGCTACGGCTACTATGTTCACGCGCCTGTTGGGAGCAATGATCCCAAGGGAGTTGGAGCGTTCCTGCTTGCTGCTACGGAGATGGAAAGCGCACCGGAAGCCGCTGAAATGCGCGGGGAGACTGTGCTTATGGATGCGTGGTTCAACAGCCAGCAGCGTAAAAACGCCGCCGGGCAGAGCGAGTTCTTTCATTACAAGTGGAACGACTTTACGAACGACGGCTATTCGCTGCTTGGCCATATCTTCGAGAGCCACGGGGCGACCCTTGGCACGCTCTATGCGGCGCCGACGGAGAAGAATCTCCGGCGCGCGCAGTATTACATCATCGCTTCGCCGGATAACCCTGCAAAGAATCCGAATCCGCACTACGCTACGCCGCAAGACGGTACGCAGATTGCCGCGTGGGTCAGGCACGGCGGCATTCTCGTGATGCTTGAAAACGATCCGGCCAATGCGGACATTGAGCACTTCAACTCCATTGCGGACCGCTTCGGCATTCACTTCAACGCGGTTCTGAGCCATCATGTCGTCGATCCAAACCTTGCTCCCGGATATATTCCAGTGAAGGCTGACGGCGAGCTCTTTCACGCGCCGCACACGCTTTACATGAAGGACACCTGTACGATCTCTGCGGCTGCGCCGGCGCTCTCTCTCGTTACGGATCGCGGCGTGACTGTGATCGCCACAGTGAAATACGGCAAAGGAACGGTTCTCGCCGTTGTCGATCCGTGGCTCTATAACGAGTACACCGATGGCCGCAAACGCCCGCCGGTCGAGGACAACTTTGCGGCAGGCAAGGAGCTGGTGCGCTGGCTGATTGAGCAGCATCGCCTACAAACAGGAGGAACACGATGAAGGCCGCCACGCCTGATTTCATCCACCGAATGCGCGCGCCGTTTTTCGCTACGGCTGCGCTTGCTTTTTTTGTACTCAGCTTTCACGCGGCTGCGCAATCTGCCGCAGGCGCGCAGGTTTACCCAGGCAAGGATGTTGCGCAGCGGCTTAACTCACTTGCACAAGCGGCGAAGGCGAGCGGCAGCAGCGGAGCGACCCTCGGCGACTTTACGTCGCACGCCATCAAGCTATCAGTGCGCACGTCGAGCGGCGGAGCCGAGGTACACGCGCACTACGACGATATTTTCTTTGTCACCGACGGCAGCGCCACGCTGATCACCGGCGGCCGCGTGCTGGATGCCAAAACCTCCGCGGACGGCGAAACCAAGGGCAGCGGCATTGAAGGCGGTGTACGCCGGGAGATTCGCAGAGGCGATGTTGTCAACATCTCTGCGGGCACGCCGCACCAGTTGCTCATTGCGCCCGGCACAACGTACAGCAGCATCGTAATCAAGGTGAAGGAGTAATCGAGCCGCACAAAAGGAGCCTATAATGCGCGGAATCAAAACGGATCGCCGCGGATTTCTGCGAGCTGCGGGAAGTGCGCTTGCCTCGGCGCCGCTACTTTCTATTGCGCGCGATCTTGCGGCGCTGCCTTCATCCGCAAAGGGGCGTGAGCCCGCCACGCCAGCCGCATCTGCTTCCATCAAGCTCAACGTTAAAGACTTTGGCGCGAGCG
>JASHPD010000203.1 GCA_030038315.1 Acidobacteriaceae bacterium | reverse complement strand
AATTGCGAACTTCATGGTTCAGAGATTGCTCCAAGACTCGAAAGGAGACCTGCAGGCTACCGCTATTGTCACTGGACGTGATCTTCCACTCGCCACAGTCCGCCTCTTTTACGCTTGTCGTTCGGTGCGGCGACTTCAGGATCTTTACGTGAGATGCTCATTGGAAGTGAAACGGCAGATTGAAGGGTCTCCGGTCTCGGCGAACATGAACTGCTCGGAGCTGCCGCTAGACACGGGGACCTTGTTCATTGGGAACCGCCTTTGCCCAACAGTGAACGGTCTGCTCGTTCAGATCTATCCGGAGAGACGCGTGCTTAAGAAGTTCGACTGGCCGACAACTCCCTTCACTAACGGAGGTCCAAACGGTGTCGGTTATCTGCTTCACCGCTGGCGCCAGGGAGAAAAGGTTTCGGTGGTCCGGAAGGATGGAGTTGAGAAGTAATTTGCGCTTTGCTGCCTGTAGCCCTCCTGCCGCAAGTCTCAGCGCTGATTACTAACGTAAAGTTCGCTTTTCGGAGGTAATTTACTCGCCGGTTGGGTGTGTGCTATCGAGTGATCCGTAATAGATCGTGTGGCCATTCGACTAAATGCATGTCCCCGCATATTTTCAAACAAATTTTCATTTAGCAATACTCTTTGCCACAGCAATCATTTGTTTCTCGATAAGCCGCGGAAAGTCCTGTGGAAGAAGGTCTCTCTCAGCCAATCGTTTCCACGCTTCTATGACTCGTTCCGTTGTATCAACAACAATAGGCCAGAGTGGGCTTGCCGGAAGTTGGGCAGCATCGGCAAATCGCCGCACTTGGTCTGTTGTGATCTCGGATAGCGATTTGCTGCGGCCGAAGCTCAGGGCAAGTTGGTCTTCCGCAATGTAGGGCAGGGTTGCCACGAGATCGTAGGCTGGCGACAATGCTGGCGTTCTGCGGTCTGGATAGAGGAGTGACCAGTTCTTCAGGTGCATATCGCCGTTGCCGATCAGCACAGAGAAAATGAGCCTGCGGAAGAACTCAAAAGTTCCGCTCTCCCCGGTTTCTGCCCATAGAACAGAGGCTATGTTGGCGTAGCTGCGGTGATGGTATTTGTCCTGTGGAAAGAGGCCAAAGACCTGCGCGAAGTCTTCCATGTGAATGGCCTCGCCGTTTGGTCCGCGGTCGAAGCGTTGGACTGCGAGTGCTTTACCCTCTAACCGTGCTGCCTCTTGGGGCAACCCCTCAATATCGCGAATATCGACGAGTTCTGTACGCGGAACTTCAATTCCGATGGCGCGCGCCAATGCCAGCATGGCGAACTCGTTTTCCGGCACGGAGGGGAAACGGTCAGAGGGAAGTTTCACGATCCAGGAACCGCCCATTCCATCCGCGGGAATTGTGAGCCCGCCGGAACTTTGCATGATTGCCGAGAATTTGAGCTGCACGCCGGCAAGAGAAAACCGAAGAGGAGTCTGCTTGCTTTGTATTGATGCTTCCTCTACTGGTTGCTCGGCAACGATTGGCTGCTGATCTATTCCGATTGGTTCTACGGAAACCGCGCCCGGCAGATCTGCTCCCAGCACGGCCAATAGATAGAATTCGCGATTAGGCTTTACCCCTGCGCGAGCAGCAAGATAATCCCGCAGATGGGCTTCGGGCAGGAGATTCGAGAAGAAGGGAGACAAACGCGCCGGAGTAGGACGAGTTGGAAGCACCAGGCCGCCTGACTGGCCTTTGAACGAGAGGCTGAGTGTAGGCCGGGTGGGATCGTCGATGTAGCTCTGCTCAAAGGAGAAGAGATATTGATCGCCGCCGAGCCGGTTGATGACCCCGATGCGTTTCCCATAGAGGTTCACGGCGAGTGCATTGATTGATCTCGGGTCAAAGCTCGCCATGAGCGTCGCCTCCTGATTCTCTCTCCTCATCGCTGATTGCGTAAATCGGCCGCTCCGCGTCGACGTTTGGCTCTTCGCTGGCACGAACGAGAGATTGCACAGCAGGAACGAGGTTGCGCGGTACGAGCAGTAGATCGAGATCGAGGACGCGCACAATCTCGATCAGCGTATCGAAGCGGGGAACAATTTCCCCTGACTCAATGGCCGAGATATGGGGCTGTGGCAGGCCGACCATCGCAGCCAGTTTGCGCTGCCCCCAGCCTCGCTTCAGGCGCTCGGCTTTGAGCTTCTGGCGGAGATCTTCAGGCAAGCCGTGCAGACGAATGGGTTTGATTTTCTTTGTCATATCAAATTTCAAATTCGATATTGAAATATATATCATAATGGTGCATTATGATATATTAAGACATATTCTATTCTAGTAACGATATATTTTGATGGTTCAGTCGAGTTTATGTGATCTATCTCCTCCACGAGTTTCCGGTATGGCTCGACGATTGATGAGAAGCCTATTACCTCATCTGAAAATCGGAAACTAACTACTTTTCCGTTTTCCACGGCCAGCAAGGAGTTCCGATTTCCCAATGACAGTTTTGGGATTTTCCAGCTTAGGCGGGGCGGAGACACCCTCGAATGTCGGGTTCGACTTCCACGGGCTCAGGCTATACATCTGAGAATCCCGCAGGTAGCTGACGCCTTCACTCCATGCCGTCAGCATCCGTTTCCCCGTATCCTTGAAGCCTGGCAGGCCTGCCATTTTCTCTCGCACTGCCGGGGCGGCGTCAGCCACAGCATCACTGATGCGCTCGACTATCTCTTTCTGCTCTCGCTCCGGGATTCCGAAGTTGGCGGTGATGAATCGGGCGAGGGTCTTGCCGGGCAGCCACGTCTTCTTGCCCATCACGCTGATCCCCGGCGGATTGTGCTGGAATCCGGCATAAACCGACGTAGTGAAGAAGTCGTACGCAGGAGATAGGCTGGCATCGTTCCTCGATGTATAGACCAACGCTATGTTCTTAGCGTGGCAGTCGGCGTTCCGCAGAGCATAGGTCAGCAGCAGCAGCGCGGTGAGCTTCTGAAAGGTCGCGTAATGCTCTTTCCCCGGCACATGAGTGCGAACTGCCTTTGTAATTCTTTCCCACGTGGTGTCGTACTTCTGGGCAGGGCGCAGCCCCAGCAACGCGCAGAAATCTTCCAGCGCCCGAAAAGGCTTGCCGTTCTCGTCCACATCGAAGCGATGCACCACCAAGACATTGCCATCCTCGGAGAGTTCCGTTTTCGCCGTGGGCAGCACCTTTGCCGCGACCTGCATACACAGATGCTCATTGGCGGTTGCGAATGGAAGCCGCGAGGACGAGCCTTTGACGATGTGCCGATGCGTCAGGATGGTCGCTTTGGGGTGCCGTCCCAGCCCGGCCTTCTGCTTCTCCGCGTCGAGGAATTTCGGCAGCACGCCGGATACACCGCTTCTCGCGTGTTCCCGGACAAGCTGGGAGAACGCCTCCTCGGAGTTATCGCC
>JASHPD010000202.1 GCA_030038315.1 Acidobacteriaceae bacterium | reverse complement strand
CACGACGACGGCCTCATGCGCATCGCCGTGCCCACGCTCGCCATGTGCTACGTGATGGCCGGCGACCGCGCCCACGCCGCCGCATTGCTGAAAGACGACACGCTGGCTGCCGCCGAAGCCGACAGCGAGATGGCCTATCGCCTTGCTTCGTACTTCGCTGTTGAAGGCGACTCCACCGAAGCGCTGCACTGGCTGCGCCGCGCGATTTATCTCGGCAACGAAAATTATCCGTGGTTTCAGAAGAATCCCGCGTGGAATAATCTGCGCACCAACGCCGATTTCGAGCGGATTCTTGAGGATTTGAAGAAAGCCTTCCGCAAAAATCAAAAAACATGGAAGCGTCTGCTTGAACAGGTTCCGCCGGATGCGGAATAAGGGACAAGGGTTATCGATAAACGGCAAAAGCTATAAACGGCAAAAGCTGTAGATATCCCACCCTTCGCAAAAAGCGCGAAGGATGGGGCACCCCGAGTTTGCTGCATTGCATCGCAGCCTTGTCCCTAATCCCTGCTTATCGCAAGCTCACCGTCTCTTTCAGCGGCAGCTTATCGCTCGATCCGCCCACCAGGATGGTGTATTCACCCGGAACCAGCGACCACTCGTTCTTCGCTTCATCCCAGATTGACAGGTACTTGCGCTCGATCTCGACCGTCACTTGCTTCTTCTCCTTCGGTGCAAGGTCGACCTTGGCGAAGCCGACAAGCCGCTTCGGAGGCTCCTGCGCGCTGGCCGGAAGCGCGGCGTAAACCTCGGCGATCTCCTTGCCTGCGCGCCAGCCGGTGTTGGCCAGCGTAAAGGTCACCTTCACTGTGTCGTCGGGATTCGAGCTGGTGGCCACGTGCAGTCCGGAGTAGCCGAAGGTGGTGTACGAGAGTCCATAGCCGAAAGGGAAGAGCACATGCTTGTGCTGGGCGTCGTACCACTTGTAGCCAACCTCTACGCCCTCGTCATAGTGAACCTGGAACGGCGGCAGTCCCTTGGCCCAGGTCTCCGGAGAAACCGGCCCGGAGAAGTGCGTGATCGTCGGCTTGATGAGCGTCGGATGCGGCAGGTCGTCATCGCTCAGCGGGAAGGTGTTGGGCAGCTTGCCGCTGGGGTTCACCGAACCAAAGAGCACGTTGCCCAGCGCGTCAGCGCCGTCGCTGCCGCCGTACCAGGCTTCAAGAATCGCGGCCGGCGCGCTCACCCACGGCATCGTCACCGGGCTGCCGGTTTCGAGCACCACAACGGTGTGCGGATTCGCTGCGGCCACGGCGGCGATGACCGCGTTCTGGTCCACTTCCGTGTCGCCGTTCTTGTACTTCGGCAGCGCAAGCGAAGGCAGGTCCATGCCTTCGCTCTCCCACTGGTAGCCAAAGACGATGGCCACGTCGGCGTTTTTCGCGGCAGCGGCAGCAGAGGCCGGATCGATGCCCGGATCAAAGGTTACCGTCGCATTCGGCGCGCGTTTGCGGATCGCCTTGAGCGGCGAAGTCGGGAACCAGATCTGCTCCTGCCAGTGCGTAGCGCCCTTGCCCGGAGCCGAGATGGCATTGCCGCCAATGGGATCGACCTGCGCCGAGCCGCCGCCGGAGATCATGCCCACGTCAGAATGTGCGCCAATTACAGCGATCGAGTGGATCGTTCCAGCGTCGAGCGGCAGCGCATTGTGCTCGTTCTTGAGCAGCACAATGCCGCCTTCTTCAATCTTGCGCGAGATTTCAAAGCCAGAGAAAGGATCGACAACGCTGCGCTGGCGCGGATAATCAATCACGCCAGCGGCAAACATGGAGCGCAGGATGCGATGCACATGATCGTCCAGCTCCGACATGGGAATGCGGCCCGCCTGCACGGCTTCCTTATATTTATCGCTGTAAAAGAACCATCCCGGCTCTTCGTTGTCGAGCCCCGCTGCGGAAGCCTTTTCGGTCGAATGCGTGCCGCCCCAGTCGGAGAGCACAAAGCCCGGAAACTTCCAGTCGTCCTTGAGCACGTCCGTCAGCAGCCACTTGTTCTCGCAGGAGTAGTCGCCGTTGACGCGGTTGTAAGAGCACATCACCGCCGCCGGATGGCCCTTCTCCACGCCGATCTCGAAGGCCAGCAGGTCGGATTCATGCGCCGCGCGATGATCGATGTTGACGTTCACGGAAGTGCGCCCGCTCTCCTGGTCGTTGAAGGCGTAGTGCTTGATGTCGCCGATGATATGCGCCGACTGCGTGCCCTGAATCAGTTGCGCGACGAGAGTTCCGGCCAGAATCGGATCTTCACCGAGATACTCGAAGGTGCGTCCGTTGCGCGGCTCGCGCGTAATGTCCACGCCGCCGCCAAGGGTCATGTTGAAGCCCTGCGCGCGCAGCTCGCGGCCAATCAATGCGCCGTACTGGTAAGCGGCATCGGTGTCCCAGCTCGCCGCGGCGGAGACGTCCGCGGGCAACGCCGTCGAGTAGCGGCCGTTCACGCCGCTCGAACGCACGCCGTAGGCCGCATCGCTCATATCGATGCCGGGAATGCCCAGCCGCGGCACGCCAATGTCATAGCCCACGCCGCGGTTGGAGTCGGCGTTCTGCGACGTAACAGGGTCGTCGGTCGGCATACCCTCGCCGTGGATCAGCGCGATTTTTTCATCGAGCGTCATCTGCTTCATCACCAGGTCGGCGCGCTCATCAGGCGAGAGGCTGGTGTTCATCCACGGGCCGGTTGGTTTGGCCGGCTTGTTCTGTTGCGCAAAAAGCGAAAGCGAAGCGGCCGATGCCAGAGCAAAGGCAGCAAGGCGCAGAGATGATTTCATACGACCCCCGCAGCTAAAACGTTTATTTGAACCGCTCTCATACTAACAAGCGAGCGCCCCAAATGGGCAAACAATGGCAGGCCAGGTTTACAAAACTTAACGATCAGGGGCATTTCCCCTGGGGCATTTACGATGGAGAGAAAACAAGACGCGGCTGCGGACAACGCCGCACGGGATAAGGAAGAGAAATGGCAGCCTTGCTTGACGCGCTCGAAGTGAAGCGCAAGATGTACTTTGAATTTGAGAACACGCCTTACCTTTGCCTCGACGTGGAGGTTTCCACGCCCACGGCGCGCGGCGGACAGACGCTGGTGCGCCTCAAGATGCGTAACCTGCTTACGCGGGCCGTCTTCGACAAGACCTTCAAGGCCGGCGAAAAGTTCAAAGAGCCCGATCTTGAGACCGTCGAGGCTTCCTATCTTTACAGCGACAGCGACGGCTCGTACTTCCTCGACCAGACGACCTTCGAGACCATCGCGCTTTCCGCGGACAAGCTCGGCGACACGCTTGATTTTCTCATCGAAGGCGCAATGGTGAAGCTCGATAAGTTCAACGGCAACCCGATTGGTGTGCAGTTACCGCAAACGGTGGAGCTGAAGGTGGAGTACACCGAGCCGGGTGTGCGCGGCAACACGGCCAGCGGAGCAGTCACCAAGCCAGCAAAGCTGGAAACCGGAATCGAGATTCAGGTTCCGGTATTCATCAAGGAAGGCGAAGCCGTAAAGGTCAACACCGAGACGCGCGAATTCGCCGGCAGAGCCTAGGCCGGCGGCTCAAACGTAATCAAAATCACCTCGGGCGCTGTTCCCACACGCATCGGCGGGCCCCATGTGCCCACGCCGGTGGAAGTCAGCACCTGCAAGTTGCCGAAGCTGTGCAGCCCGCGCGTGAACCTGCCGAAGGCGCGGCGCGTGAACCACGTAAAGGGAAAAATCTGCCCGCCGTGGGTGTGGCCGGAGAGTTGCAGGTTGAATCCGGCCTGCTCCACCAGCGGCAGGCGGTTCGGTACATGATTCAGCAGGATACTTGCGCGGTTCGGGTCCACGCGCATCTTTTCAAGAATCGTGCGCATATGCAGCAGGTGGGTTGTGTCGGAGTAGCAGACGCCGCCTATCTGTACGCCATCCACTTCGGTCAGCTCATTGTGCAGCACATGAATCCCGCCCGCGCGCAGCACGGACAGGTAAACTTCTTCATCGCCGAACTCTTCATGATTGCCGCCGCAAAAGTAGATGCCGAGCGGAGGCCGCAGCGCGCAGACCGGTGCGGCCAGACGCACCGGATCGGCCTTTGAGCCATCGTAAAAATCGCCGGCAATGAAGATAACCTCCGGATTGAGCCTGCGGGCGATGGCTGCAACGTGCTCCGCAAACCCCGCGCGATTGACGTGGCCCAGATGCAGGTCGCTGAGGAACAGCGCTCTCCGTCCGCGCCAGCCTGGCGGCAGATTCGGGAGCTGAATCGTCAGGCTCCGCTCGCGGACGCGGCGGGCGCTGAAGATTCCGTAAAGGCTCGCCAGCAGCACAAGGCCAAGCAGTCCATTCGCAATCCATACGCGCGCCTGCGGCTCCGCCGAACGCGCGAAGATGTGCACCGGCAGCGCGGCAAGCCAGCATAGGCACGCCGCCCACACCAGAAAATTCATCACGCCGAGCCATGTAGATGCGGCAGTATAAAAAGCCTTCACCAGAATGTTCGAAAAGCGATAACCGGCAAGTGCGGCGGCAACAAAGCTGAGAGAAAGCAAGGCCAGAGCCAGTGCAAGCTCATTCCGCGCCGCTGCGCCGAGCGGCCAGAATGCCGAAGCCGTGACAAAGAGGAACCAATGAGCGAGGCAAAGAATTGCCTGGATAAGAACAATGCCCAGCGTCGGCCAGACCTTCAAGCGTAGCTCCTTCCGCCGCGAATTCAAATCTCTCTTCCATGATGCCGGATGGGAGATGGGAAAGCGATGAATTCTTGCGCCGTGTTGACTGCGCGGGTTCTGCAAACCACGCGCCGCGATTGCGAAAAGCCACGTCCGCCGGCGTGAAACAATCATTTCGTATGGCAGAAACGCCGCACAACGCGCTT
>JASHPD010000201.1 GCA_030038315.1 Acidobacteriaceae bacterium | reverse complement strand
GTCCTCCAGGGCGAGCGCCCCATGGCCGCGCAGAACCGCACCCTCGGCAAGTTCAAGCTCGCGGGCATTCCCCCCGCGCCGCGCGGCGTGCCGCAGATCGAGGTGACCTTCGACATCGACGCCAACGGCATCCTCAACGTAACGGCCAAGGACAACGCTACCGGCAAGGACACGCGCATCACCATCACGTCGAGCTCGGGCCTGAGCAAGGACGAGGTTGAGAAGATGGCCAAGGAAGCCGAGTCCCACGCGGCGGAAGACAGGCCAAGCGCGAAGAGATCGAAGCGCGCAACAGCCTCGACTCGCTCGTCTACAACATCGAAAAGATGCTGAAGGACGCCGGCGACAAGGTACAGGCCTCCGACAAGACGGAAGTCGAATCTGCCCTGGCCGATGCCAAGAACGTTCTCGGTGGCAATCCCTCCGCGGACGAGTTGAAGGCCGCACAGGAAAGCCTGACCAAAGCAAGCCACAAGCTGGCCGAGGCCATGTACAAAGCCAACGCCGCCGGCGCCGCAGCAGGCGAAGCCCCCGAAGGCCAGCCCGCCGCCGAGCAGAAGAAAGACGAAGGCGTAATCGACGCCGAGTACGTAGACGTCGAAGACAAGAAATAAGCGGAGATAGCGACATTGGTTGATTAGGGGTGGGTATGTTGAAGTGCTCACCTCTAATTTTTTACCCATGCTTACACTATGATTAGCCGATATAACATGGATTTGAAATTTGGACTGAGGTGCATGAATGAGAGGAGTAGCCTTTGGTCTTGCGATTCAGCTAATTGTTGGAGCTTCGCTAGTTGCACAACAACCGTCGGATATCCATCAACATACTGCTCTGCCGACGAATGCACGTTATGAAATCGTTCAATCAGAACTTGAAGCGAAATTGATATTTCGCCTTGATAGATTTACTGGCCGTGTGGCTCAACTAGTTGAAACCAAAGATGGTGAGGACGCATGGGAAGAAATGGAAGTAATTGGCATAAAGCCAACTGCTACATCGTCCCATGCGCACTTTGAGATTTTTACTTCTGGTATTGCAGCTAAGTACACATTTTTGATGGACACGGATTCTGGAAAGACTTGGGTTGTGGTTACAGGAAAGGGTACTAATCCCGATGGCACAGAATACGAAACTACTTTATGGCAACCTTTAGCAGTTGCTGAATGAAGGTGGCTAACAAATTAATTGGGCAGACTAGTATGACCGCAAAGAGATTTGAGGGTGCCGAATGAGTGCCGATACGATAACAGCGATAGGAACAATTATTCTTGCAATCGTAGCGATCGTGGCTTTGTTTTGGCAGACCAAGAGTTTTCGCCTTTCGCTTGCAGCCGACCTTTCAATGAAGCTGGACGATAGGTTTCAGGAAGAGGAATTTCGAGCTACGCGCTCTAAGGCTGCGCGTGCCTTGAAAGAACACATTGCCGAAAATGAGGCGGAGGACGTTTTCGATTTTTTTGAGACGGTCGGGATGTTCGTTCGGCTCCGAGCCCTAAAAGCGGAGATTGTGCATAGTCTTTTCTTCCACTGGATCAATCTTTATTGGGTGGCGGGCAGAGACCACATTCGCAAAAGGCAGACTACCGCAAAATGTCTATGGCGAGACTTTGAATCTCTTTACAAAAAGGTTTTAGAAATTGAGCGAAGGAAAGATCCTGCTTCCAAAGACATAGAGTTGGCGACAGATGCAAGAGACCGATATCTGGACGATGAGATCGCTCTACTGCAAACGTCTAAGTCATAAGGCTCTCAAATGTATAACCTTTGATTGTTTCCCGTGTTACGATAAACGTTAAACATGATCCGCTCCTTCGCAGACGAGGAAACAGAGGCTGTATACCGGACCGGATCGAGCCGGCGCTGGGCAAACATCGCTCGCGTAGCGGCGCGGCGCATACAGGCGATTGATTTCGCCTCCGCGGTGGAAGACCTGACCAGACCGCCGGGTAACCGGCTGGAGAAGCTGAAAGGCAACCGGGAAGGTCAGTGGAGCATTCGCATCAACGATCAGTTTCGGGTGTGTTTCCGGTGGGATGGCAAAGACGCCTGGGACGTGGAGATTGTGGATTATCACTAAGGAGATATGCCGATGAGCATTCCGCGCAAACCCGATGAGCACGGCGTTCCGATTCATCCCGGTGAGTTTCTGCGAGAAGACTTTCTGACCCCGTTGGGACTTTCCGCCAATGCGCTGGCCATTGCTCTGCGCGTGCCGGTAACACGCATCTCGGAGATTGTGCGCGAGCGGCGCGGTATCACTGCTGACACGGCTTTGCGCCTCGCGCGGTATTTCGGCACCACCGCCGATTTCTGGATGAAGATGCAGATGTCCTATGACCTCACCTTAGCCAGCCGCGAGTCGATGAAGCGTATTGAAGTGGAGATTTTTCCCGCTCCGCGAACTGAGGCCGGCAGGCGCAAGGCGCGGCGAATCGCCTGAAGCGGAAAACTGCCGATAGAGGGAAAACAGGATTCAGAATGGCAACCACAACCCAAAAAGACTATTACGCAACGCTCGGCGTCAAGAAAACGGCCACGGCGGAAGATATCCGCAAGGCCTTCCGCAAGCTCGCGCGCAAATATCACCCGGACGTGAACCCCGGCGACAAAAAAGCCGAGGAAAAATTCAAGGAAATCTCCGAGGCCAACGACATCCTGAGCGACGAGAAGAAACGCAAGGTCTACGACCAGCTTGGCTTCTACTCCGACCAGATCGACCCGGCGCAGGCCGAGGCCTACGCGCGCCAGCAAAACATGGGCGGTCAGCCCCCGGTAGACTTCGGCGGCTTCGATTTTTCCGGCTTCCAGGGCGGCGCAGGCCAGCAAACTGGTTCTTCAGGCCCCGGTTCGACAGGCTGGTCCAGCTTCAAGGACATCTTTTCCGGCATCTTTTCCGGCCAGCAACAGCAAGGCCGTCCGCGCGGCCCGGAGCCCGGAACCGACCTCGAATACCAGGTAACGGTCGATTTCTGGACGGCAATCCGCGGCGGCCAGGCGCGGCTCACCGTGCATCGGCAGGAAGTCTGCCCCACCTGCCACGGCAAAGCCTCCACCGGCGGCCCGCAGACCTGCCCCGAGTGCAACGGCAGCGGCCAGGTTACGCAGATGGGCGGCCGCATGAAGTTCAACATCCCCTGCCCGCGCTGCAACGGAACAGGCCGCATCTCGAATGCCTGCCCCACCTGCCATGGAGAGGGTGTAGTGGACCGCAGCGAGAACGTCGAGTTCCGCATCAAGCCCGGCACGCGCGACGGCCAGCGCATCCGCCTGCAGGGCAAAGGTAACGCCGGCCGCAACGGCGGCTCCACCGGCGATCTGTACCTGATCGTCCGCACCGGCACGCACCCGGTCTTCACGCGCCAGGGCGACGACATTCACATCACCGTGCCGGTCACGGTGCCCGAAGCCTCGCTCGGCGCAAAGGTAGACGTGCCGACGATCGACGGTCGCGCGCAGTTGAAGATTCCGCCCGGAACGCAGAGCGGCCAGAAGCTCCGCATGAGGGATCGCGGCGTGGAAAGCGCATCCAACACCGGCCAGCGCGGCGACCAGATCGTGACCGTGGAAGTGATTGTGCCCACGCTGCAGGACGAGCGCAGCCGCGAGATCATGCGCGAGCTCGCGAAGCTGAATAATCAAGACCCGCGCGTGCAGCTGTTCGACAAGCTGTGAAGTTGGTTATGGAGGGTAACTTCAAGATGAAACTTGATTCACAGCAAATTGAAATTATTGGGAGACATATCCTTATTGCCAATTTGCTTGCTGCAGGTTTAGAAGTTGCTTTACCGATTCGAGATCGGGGCATTGATTTGCTTGCTTTTCGAGATGGTTTATCTGGGGGAGATTTTGTTGCATGCCCTATTCAACTCAAGACCTCTACCGATGAGTCGTTTTCTTTGGATAAGAAGTATAAACAATTCCCCGGTTTGCGAATTGTTTATGTTTGGCTGCCGGAACTAATCATTCCTGCTGAGGCGATACTTTATTCTCTTACCTATGCTGAGGCAGAAGGTGTTCTCAACAGGAGGGGGTTTGACCAGTCGCTCTCATGGAATGATCCCAATAAGCCGGGAGAAGGACGATACAGAGCTCGGGGGAGCAAGGTACTCAAGGAATCGCTTGAGGAATTTCAGGTGAAGAAGCCTGAAGAGTGGATGAAAAAATTAGGCTTCACATTGAGTTGAGCTATGCCCACAAAACGCAAATCGAAAGGTGCCTACATGATCTCGGCCGTGGCCGAGATGTACGGCATCCATCCGCAGACGCTCCGCATGTATGAGCGCGAGGGGTTGCTCAAGCCATCGCGCACCGAAGGCAACACGCGTCTCTACACCGACGAGGACATCGAGCGCCTGGAGTTCATCCTCAACCTCGCGCGCGATCTCGGCGTGAACATCGCCGGCATCGCCATCATCCTGCAGATGCGCGAGCGCATGGAGGAGATGAATCGCCAGATGCAGAGCTTCGTCGAGTACGTGCGCTCGGAGATGCTTTCGCGCTTCCAGCAGGCCGCGCCCAGTACGCAGGGAGCCATTGTCCCATTGCGCAAGACCGCCATGACGCGTCCCGTGGTGATTACCAAAACCAATCCCAAGCGCGGGGCATAATCTCCCGCAGGCAGGTATCCTGAAAGCTGCATGTGGTACGTTCTGCTCGGACTGGCTGTCTTTGGCCTGATTACCTCGACGGTCTTCACCGGCATGGTGCTGGCCGCTCTGCCGTCCTATCTGCGCGAGCGTCGCGCGGCAATCACAAGGCTCACAACGGGCGAGCCTTTTACTCCGCCGCTTAGCCTGCTCAAGCCCGTGCACGGCGCAGAGCCGGGCCTTGAAGGCTATCTAGAAACTTTTTTCACGCAGGACTACCCGCAGTACGAAATTCTCTTCTGCGCGCGCTCCACAGACGACGCAGGATTAGCCATTGCCCGCAAAGTAGCCGCACGCCATCCGCAAATCCCGGTGAAGATTCTCGCCACCGGCGGTCAGCCCGACTACATCAACGCCAAAGCTGCATCAATGGAGCGCATGGAGGCTGAGGCCGCGCATGAAATCCTCGTCATCAGCGACTCCGACGTGCGCGTAACGCCGGATTATCTTCGCGCCGTAGCATTACCTTTCGCCGATCCGAAAACCGGCGGCATTACCTGCCCCTATCGCGGCGTAGCGGTGGACGGCGGCCTGTGGACACGATTGGAAGCCGTCGGCATGTCCGTAGAAATGACGGCAGGCGTGCTCGTAGCGCGGAATCTCGAAGGAATGCAGTTCACGCTCGGCCCCACAATGGCCTTTCGCAAATCCACTATCCGCCGAATGGGAGGTTTTGCCGTCACTGCGGACTATTGCGCCGACGATTTCGTGCTCGGCAATGAGGCTTACAAGCAGGGCGAAATGGTAGTGCTGAGCCATCACGCCATCGACCACATGGTGATTCACGTCACTTTCTGGCAATCCATGCTGCATCAGATTCGCTGGATGAAATCTACGCGTTTCTCGCGTCCCAAAGGGCACTTTGGCACGGCGCTGACCTTTGCCATGCCCTTTGGCCTGCTTGGGTTTGCAGCCAGTGCAGCGCTCGGACATTGGGGCTGGGGTTTTGCGCTCCTGGCATGGGCACTGCTTTCGCGTCTAGCCATCTCCATTCTGGTGGGCCGGCTGGTCGTTCGCGATCCAAGCTGGCTGGCACTGCTGGTGCTTTATCCCATTCGCGACTTCATGGGCTTTCTCTTCTGGGCAGCGAGCTACGCATCCAGCCGAATCCACTGGCGCGGCCGTATCTATCAGCTTCTTCCCGGCGGAAAGATGCGCGCGGCTCAATAGTCTCCGTAATCCACCACAGATCACCATTCACCGGCAACTGATTTAAAATCAAATTCATCATGATCCGTTACTCCACCGCCGGAGAATCGCACGGCGAGGCATTGATCGCGCTTGTCTCCGGCCTTCCCGCCGGTGTTCCCGTCGATCTCGATTTTGTAAACCGCGAGCTTTGGCGCCGCCAGCAGGGCTACGGCCGCGGTGGCCGCATGAAGATCGAGACCGACAAGGCGCACATTCTTTCCGGTGTGCGCCACGGTAAAACCATCGGTTCCCCCGTGGCAATCGAGATCGTCAACCGCGACTGGAAGAACTGGGAAGAAAAGCTGCCGGTTGAAGCGGGCGATCCGGCCAAGCATCAGGCCGTAGCTTCGCCGCGTCCCGGCCATGCCGATCTCGCCGGCGCGCTCAAATACAACTTTTCCGACGCGCGCTACGTGCTGGAGCGTGCCTCGGCGCGCGAGTCCACGGCGCGCGTGGCCGCCGGAGCCTTCGCCAAGCTGATGCTGCGCGAGCTGGGCATCGAGGTGCTGAGCCACGTTATCCGCGTGGGTCGCGTCGAACTCGAACGCACAGCCGCATGGGAAGAGATTGCCGCCGTCGCCGCAAAAAACGAAGTGATGCTGAGCTGTGTCGATCCCGAGACGGAAGCACGCATGAAGGGTGAAGTGGAAGAAGCCTCGCGCACCGGCGATACCGTTGGCGGCGTCTTTGAAGTTGTGGTGCATAACGTTCCCGCCGGCCTCGGCACTTATGCCACATGGGATGAGCGCCTCGACGGCCTGCTGGCTTGGTCCGTGATGAGCCTCCAGGCGGTCAAGGCCGTCGAAATTGGCCGCGGCGTTACCGCTGCCGCGAGCTTCGGCTCGAAGGTGCATGACGCAATTCACTATGACCCGGAACCAAATGGCAAGCCGACGCGTTTTCTGCGCGAGCACAATAACGCTGGCGGCGTTGAAGGCGGCATCTCGAACGGAGAAGACATTGTCGTGCGCGGCTACCTGAAGCCGATTTCCACGCTGCGCCGGCCGCTTGAGTCCGTTCGTTTCGATACGCGCGAAAAGACCAGCGCCAGCTACGAGCGCAGTGACATCTGCGTAGTACCCGCCGCGGGAGTGGCAGCCGAAGCCATGGTGGCTATGACCATTGCGGGCCTTGCTCACGAAAAGTTCGGCGGAGACAGCGCACTTGAAATGAAGCGAAACTTCAACGGATACATCGACCAGATTCGGAATTTTTAGTTCAGGAGATTTTAGTTCGCCTTCATGCTTTTGAAGATTGTGAAATATCCGGAGCCGGTGCTTTCGCAGCCCGGCGAGCCAGTCACGGAATTCAACGACGAGCTGCGCCGGTTTGTCGCTGACCTCTTCGAGACGACGTATGCCGCCAAAGGCATAGGACTTGCCGCACCGCAGGTCGGAGTTTCAAAGCGCGTTACAGTGATCGACCTGAGCTGCGGCAAAGACCCCGAGCAGAAGCTCGTGCTCATCAATCCGGAGATCATCGCGCGCGAGGGCAAGCAGTATGAAGAGGAAGGCTGCCTGAGCTTTCCGGAGATTCACGACAAGGTGCAGCGCGCTTTCAAGGTGACCGTGCGGGCGCAAGACGAATACGGCAAGTGGTTTGAGATGGATGGCGAGGAGCTTTTGGCGCGTGCCTTTCAGCATGAGATCGACCACCTCGACGGCGTACTCTTCATCTTCCGCATGAGCTCGCTCAAGCGCGACATGATTCTGCGGCGCATCCGCAAAGCGCAGCGCGAAGGAACCTGGTAACGCGAATCGGATAGGCGAATCCGGCAGCACGAGAAAGGGAAGGCTCCATGAAGCTGGTTTTTTGCGGCACTCCGCGCTTTGCCGTGCCCGCTCTGGAAGCTCTGATCGCATCCTGGCACGAGATTGCGCTGATCGTCACGCAGCCGGACAAGCCCGCAGGCCGCGCGCAGGAGTTGCAGCCGCCGCCGGTCAAGCAGATCGCGCTTGCGGCAGGATTGCCCGTAGCGCAGCCTGAAAAGATCCGCAATAACGCAGAGTTTCGTGCGCAGCTTGAAGCAATCGCGCCGGACGCGATTGTGGTTGTCGCTTACGGCCGCATCATTCCTCCGTGGATGCTTGCGCTGCCGCGCCTCGGCTGCATCAACCTTCATGCCTCGCTGTTGCCGAAGTATCGCGGAGCTGCGCCGATCCAGTGGGCTGTGGCAATGGGTGAAACGGTAACAGGCAACACGACGATGCTGCTCGAAGAAGGACTCGACACGGGATCGATTCTTATGCAGCAGACGCTGCCCATCGCGCCGGAGCAAACCGCAGCCGATCTCTTCGACGTGCTGGCCCGCGCAGGCGCACCTCTGGTGGCGGAAACGCTTATCGGCCTCGATGCGGGAACGATTACGCCACGACCACAGGACCACACGCTGGCCACGCTGGCTCCGATTCTCCAGCGCGAAGACGGACGCATGAATTTTGCCGCGCGAACAGCAACAGAATTGGTCAATCGCTGGCGTGGATTCCAGCCCTGGCCCGGAGCGTTCACCGCGCTCGATGGCAAAAAACTGATCGTG
>JASHPD010000200.1 GCA_030038315.1 Acidobacteriaceae bacterium | reverse complement strand
TACCGGGTGCCGGGAACAGGGTACCGGGAACACCGCTGCCGGGTGCCGGGTGCCCCAGGTCTCCTTCTTTTGGAGACCTGGGATACCCCCTCGACCCCGAACCGGAAAAACCCGCTTTTGTCTTTCCCACTCCCTCAGTCCCCCAGTCCCTGAGTCCCTCAGTCCCGTTTTTCCCTCTGTCAACCCCACCCCGCCAAAATATCTTCTAACCCCTTTCCAATCAACACAAATTTCTCGCAGAAATTTGCAATGAATTATCCCCCAGAAGCGCACCATAGAGATAAGCCTCAGAAAATCCGAAAGGACCCCCCATGAACCTCCATCGCACTCCCTGCCGCCACAAGCCGCTCGCCCCCGCCATCCAGCGCTGCTGCGACGCCCGCAACAGCCTCCTGCGCGAGCTCAACGCCAACCAGCCGCCCGACCCCGGCCAGCTCGACCCCGCCGATCTCAGCCGCTACGGTGGCGTCGGCGCGCTCAATTTCCTCCGCAGCCAATACGACGAACAAGCCCGCGAGCGCACCGAAGCCGCCTACTGCTTCGCCATGCCCGACCCCAGCACCCGCCAGGGCGTCAAGGACTTCATCGCCTGCATTCTGCACGGCATGACCCTCGACGTCTTCTCCCACCACAAGGCCTCGATGCTGCTCACCGGAGCCCGTGTAGCCCTGGCCGGAGTCAAGTACACACCCGCTCCAAGCAAAGAAAAAGCGAATATAGATTTTTCCGAAGAAAACGAGGCTCAACCAACTGCATAATCAATCACTTGCAGCCTCCAACCACAAACTTTTTTTGCAGGGGGTAATAGGCGGCAGGCGTAAAACTCCCCATCCAATCGAATTCATCAAGCGAAAGAAAATAAATAACTTAACAATAATCACCAACAACTATACGTTACGAAAGGACAATACCGCGCCAAAAGCAAAAGCGCGACCCTCACAACAGGAGAATCGCGCCCGAATCGAGAACAACCGGAATTTATCGTGAAACCGCAGCCGTCGGCACGCCGGAAGACCGCCGCACCAGCGCCGGAACACCAAACGCCAGCCCCGCCACAAGCGCCGTCGAGGCAAGGTCATTGCCGTAGAACGGCAGCGCCGCCGTGTAGCAGGCCGCCAGCCCCGACGGCGTAGCCGGGTACATCCCGCCGCCCATCCACACCGCGAAGTTTGAAACCAGGAAGAACGAGGTCGGCCCGAGAACCACGGCGGAAGCCAGCCGTGCCACGGTCGTCTTCTTCTGCAGCAGGATGCGTCCCAGAACCATTGCCGCAGCGTACCACGTCCACGTAATCATGTAGTCCTGCCAGTGGAAAGCGTAGTGGTACGCGAAGACCGTCAGCACCCAGTCGGTCGCCATCAGTGCGCCCATCGGCGCCAGCATCTCCCCCCACGGCCGCCGCGCGCCGAAGTAGAGCAGCGACCCGCCCACGGCGGTAAAGTTGAACCACGGCGCATGGGGAATCAAACGGCTCAGCACGGCAACCAGCAGCAGAAGATAAGCAGGCATCGCAACCTCGATCGCAAAAAATAACCGCGCCCAACAGCGCACAGAAAAACAGCTTCTATCCATTCTCCGGCGCGCAGCCCACCCGGTCAACCCGAAAACTGCCTGAAACAGAAACTCGACGCCAAACGCATCGGGCCGCTAACCTGCTAACTTGCTATCGCGCGCAGCGCAGCTAACTCGCAAAGCAGAAAAGCAGGCTTTTGTCCGCTCCGATAGCTGGTTGCGAATCCGCATGGAGGCTCAGAACCTGCCTACCGCTGCTCCCGCGAGCCCATCCCTTCGGCAGCCTCTTCACTGCCGTCCACCACATAAACCCATCCCGAAAGCCCGCTCGGCGGCCGCTTATCCTCTCCCGGCCGAAACGCATAAGCAAACCGCAGGTCCGTAAACTCAACCGTCGTCCACGTCCGCCCCGGCGGCAGCCGCGGCGGATCAATTCCCGGCACCGCAACCTGCCCCGCATCGCGCACCACCGCCCACGTGCCCCAGTCGAGATACACTTGTCCCAGCAGCGTCCGCTTCGCCGCCTCGACGGCCGGCGTCGCCGCGGGCTTGTAAAGCACATCCGTCTCCGCATCGCTATCCATCGTCCCGGCGCGCGTATCGATCTCGGCCGTCTGGTAATACGTGGGAGTTTCCAGAATCGCGTGCCATCGCCACGGGTTCACCGGATACGGCTCCAGCGCCATGCGCAGCACCGGAGCCGTAGCCACCTGCGTCTGCTCCAGCATCGCCCGCGCCGCATCGCGCTCAAGCCATCGCCAGCAGCCCAGCGCCGTTATGCCCGCCAGCGCAAAGATCGCCCACCCGCGCCCGCGAAAACGAACCTTCTTCACGCCGATCTCGCGGTCCGTCACGCCCAGAATCGCCGGCATGATGACCGCCAGCAGCAGCAACGCCCAAAGCAGCGGCTCGGCAATAAAGAAAATACTCCCCGCATACCATCGCGGATTAAAAGGATAAAACGGCCGCACGCCGTAATTGTTCGTCCAGTCCAGCAGAATGTGGCTCAGCGCCGCAATCAGCGCCGTCGCATACAACCATCCCCATCGCACCGGAGCAACAGTCGCGCCGCGCCGCTTGCGCACCAGATGCCACAGCGCCACAGCGCCCACAACCACAGCAGCCACAAGAGGAGCGCCCAGAAACGTATGCGTAATTCCGCGATGATGCTTGAGCGCCTCCACCGGCCCGCGCAATCCCCACAGCACATCGAGATCCGCGGCCTCAGCCGCCAGCGTAGCGGCCAGCGTCGCATAAGCCGTTTTGCGATTCAGCCCCGCGCGGCCAATGCACGTTCCAGTCAGGAAATGAGTGATAGGCTCCATGCCGTCTGCGCTTCATCATACAGTCACACGCACAGCACAAACGCACCGGTTGCCGCAGCTAACTCCGCTAGCCCCGCTAACACCGCCAGCTCCGCTTCGCGCCTCCTATAATCGCCCCATGAGCGCAAAGCACGACGCCGCACACAAGATCGAAGAGCTACGCGCGCAACTGCGCCATCACGAGCATCTCTACTACGTCCTCGACGCGCCGGAAATCTCCGACGCCGAGTACGACAAGCGGATGAACGAGCTTAAGCGCCTCGAAGCCGGGCATCCCGAGCTCATCACGCCCGACTCGCCCACGCAGCGCGTCGGCGGCAAGCCCGCCGAAGGCTTCCGCAAGGCCGCGCACTCGCGCCCCATGCTGAGCCTCGACAACGCCTACAACGAAGCCGAGCTGCGCGACTGGGACCGCCGCGTCCGCGAGCTCGCCGGCAATCTCCCCATCGAATACACCGCCGAGCTGAAGCTCGACGGCCTCAGCGTAGCCCTGCACTACGGTCCTGCCGGCAGCGGCGGCGCGCGGCTTCTCACCGGGTTAACGCGCGGCGACGGCCAGACCGGCGAAGACGTCACCTCGAACATCCGCACCATCCGCAGCGTACCGCTGAAAATCTCCGCCGCCGCCATCGAAAAGCTCAGCCTTCCGCAAACACTCGAAATCCGCGGCGAAGTGGTAATGCCGCAGAAGGCTTTTCTCAAGACGAATGAAGAGCGGGAGCGCGAAGGACTTCCCGCCTTCGTGAATCCGCGCAACTCCGCCGCCGGAGCCGTGCGCACGCTCGACCCAACCCTCGTGGCCAATCGCGGACTGGTCTTCTTCGCCTACTTTCTTCTGGTGGACGGCAATTATCTTGCCGCCGGCCAGAGCGCAACCCTCGATGCGCTGACGGCGCTGGGCTTTCGCGTGAATCCGCACCGCGAAAAAATGCACGATCCGGACGCAATGCTCAAGTTCATCCACAACGCCGAGCAGCAGCGCTCTACGCTCGGCTACGAGATCGACGGCGTAGTCCTCAAAGTCGATTCGCACGCCGCGCAGCAGCGTCTCGGCTACACCGGCCGCGCCCCGCGCTGGGCCATCGCCTACAAATTCGCCGCGCAAACCGCCGAGACTGCCATCAACACCATCCTCTGGCAGGTAGGCCGCACCGGCAAAGTCACGCCCGTCGCCGATGTCGCGCCGGTCTTCGTCGGCGGCACAACCGTGAGCCGCGTAACCCTCCACAACTGGGATTTCATCGAGCGCCTCGGCGGCCTGCGCTCCGGCGACACCGTCGAGATCGAACGCGGCGGCGACGTCATTCCCAAAGTCGTGCGCGTAGTCAAGCAATCGGAGAACGCACTCATCGAGCGCATCACCGCCTGCCCCGAATGCGGCAGCGAGCTCGAACGCACCGAAGGCGAAGTGGACTGGCGCTGCGTCAACGCCGACTGCCCCGCCATGCTGCGCGAAACGCTGCTCCACTTCGGCTCGCGCGACGTCATGAACATCGAGGGCCTCGGCGAAGCCGTCGTCGCGCAACTCCTCGACCGCGGCCTCGTGCATCACGTCGCCGATCTCTACTCGCTCACCGAAGAACAGCTCATCCACCTCGACCGCTTCGCGGAAAAATCCGCGCAGTCCCTGCTCACGGAAATCCAGCGCTCGAAATCCGCCGGATTAGCGCGCGTGCTCATGGGCCTCGGCATCCGCTTCGTCGGCGAGCGCACGGCGGAGCTGCTGGCGCAGGAATTCGGCTCGATGGAAGCGCTCATCGCCGCAAGCGCGGAAGAGCTTGAGCGAGTCGAAGAGGTCGGCCCGAAGATCTCCGAGTCCATTCACGCCTTCTTCGCGCGCCCCGCGAATGTGCATCTCGTCGAAAGCCTCAAAGCCGCCGGCGTCAACATGACCGCGGAGAAAAAGCGGCGCACCAGCGAGCTGGCCGGCATGACCTTTGTCCTCACCGGCACGCTGCCTACGCTCACGCGCGATGAGGCAAAACAAAAAATCGAAGCCGCCGGAGGCAAAGTCTCCGGCTCCGTGAGCAAGAAGACCAGCTACGTTGTCGCCGGTGAAGAAGCAGGCTCCAAGCTCGACAAGGCGCGCGAGCTCGGCATTCCCATACTCGACGAAGATGCGCTGCTCGCCCTGCTTGCGAGCTAAGAGACCTTCCGCCGCCGCGCATCCCCATCGCCGTGCAGCCCGCGTTCGCGCTCGCGCTCCCACGCCGCCGAGCGCCACTGGTGCGAGGCATACTTCGGCGCTTCCTCAACCGGCGGCACAGGCGCAACACGCTCCGCGCGCTGCGGCGTCGCAGGCGTTTCCGCAGCAGGCCGCATATCGCTCACCGGCGCGGATGCGGGAATCAGCCGCGCCGAGGAGCCGTACTCGTCTTCATAAGCCGCGCGTGAAGTCAGGCTTGCGTCCACAGGCGCAACAGCAGGCGCAACCGCTGCGGCAGGCGCCTCTGCGTTCATCGCCTCCGCCGCGGACTGCTCCGCCGCGACCGTTGCGCGATCGCCTTCAATCGCCTGCGCCATAAATTCATCCACCAGCTTGTGCAGGCACGTCTGCCCGCAGAGATGCCGCGAGCCTGCGCGCTTGCAGTAACGCGAGTTCCAGCCGCCGATGCGCAGCTCGCCGGCTTGTTCGTACGCCACAAACCAGTGGTTGGTCTGCTTCTTCTCCGCGCCGCAGATGTCACACGAAACCGCCAGCCGGATCACTGCACCGCCTCCTTAGAGCATTCACACAAAAACGCACGCAAAGGGAATCCTCCGCGGGAACGCAGCCCGCATGAACCGCTCTCAACTCTCTTCATCGAACACGCTGTGCAAAACACCAGTGCCACCCGCTGGAGTCCACTTTGCATACAAGTTTGGATGAGAATTCTCTCACTTTTCCCGAAGCGGATTGCATCTGCGCAAAGAAAAATGCCCGCTCTGCGCAGGCAAAGCGGGCGCGATTTACAATGACCCGGCAATTACTGCGACGACGGCGCGAAGTAGCCCTTCTTGGCGCGCACCTGGTAGCGCCTGTCGTTGCAGTAGAGATAAATCGGCCGGAACGCTCCATTGTATTTGAAGTCCGCCGGCGTGTACGTCAGCAGGTACTGGCTGCGCAGCTCGGCCTCAATGCTCTTGAAGCTGTTTGCCATCTCCTCGGCGGAAGGCGGAAAGAAGACCTGCCCGCCCGTCGCGTCGGCGATGTCCGTCAGCACCTTGTCGCCTTTGCCGCGGCTCGGCGTCCAGTTGGTGCTGATGGTGTAGATGATCGTATCCGCGCGCTGGCACATCTTGATCGCCTCATCCTCGTAGACGTGGCTCTGGTTGTCGTCGCCGTCCGAGATCAGGATCATCGCCTTGCGCACCGGCTCCGGCCCGCGCTGCGTCAGCAGCTTGTCGCGGCAGGCCGTGTAAACCGCGTCAAACATGGCCGTGCCGCCGCCCGGGTGCAGGCGGTCAATGCCCGTCTCCAGCGCGTCCAGGTTGTTCGTCCAGTCCGCCGTCACATCCGGCGTCACGTCAAAGCCCATCACAAAGGCCTTATCGCTGCCGGCCTTCAGGGTGTCGAGCAGGAATTCAATGGCGGATTGCTGCTCAAAGTCGAAACGCGAGCGGATGGAGGTGCTGGTATCCACCAGCACGCCCACGCGCAGCGGCAGGTTCGTCTGCTGGCGGAACGAGGTTACGCGTTCCGGCGCGCGCTGGTCGTCGAGCAGCGCAAAGTCGCTCAGTTGCAGATTGGGGATGTAGTTCCCGTGCCTGTCCGTGACCGTAAAGATCAGGTTCACTTCGTTCGCGCCCAGGTGCAGGACTGGGCCGGTGTCGGCGGCCTGGTTCGCAGTCTGGTTCGCGGCCTGCCCAACGGCGGCATTCGGCGCCGCATTCGAAGCCGAGGTTACAGCTTGATTCGGAGCCGAAGCTGCCGCCGGCTTTTCCGTTTGCGCCGCGGCAGGCTGCGCAGCGGACTGTTGTGCCTGCAGAGGAAAAGCTGCGCCAGCCGCGAGAACCAATCCAGCAATCCAATACAACCGGCGGCGTCTTACCCCCGCCGTGGGAACCCGTACGGTCATGATGTCCTCATTTTATCAATCCCGCGCGCCCGCCTCAGCTTCAGGGAATGGGTCAGTTTGAATTTGCTCTGTAACAGGGCACGACTTTAGTCGTGCCGAATGAACGGCATAAAAGAAGGGGCTTTAGCCCTTGCTTTCAGACTGATCCACTACCCAGCTTCAAGGCTGGCCAAAAAATCGGTCAGCTCTTGGGGAAGAGGCGCTTTCAGATGGACTTGCCTGCCTGTAACCGGGTGAGCAAATTCCAGCTCCGCCGCGTGCAGAAAGTTCCTTTCGAGCTTCAGCTTTTCCGGAGCCGCATTGCGCCGCGCCGCGCGCGAAGGAGCCGCCTGCGCCGCAATCTGGTCCGTCAACTGGCTTGCCGCCCCGTAAAGCGTATCGCCCACCACAGGATGCCCGATCGAAGCCATGTGCACGCGAATCTGGTGCGTGCGGCCCGTCTCAATGCGCACCTCGACCAGCGTGAACTTGCCGAAGCGCGTGGCGAGACGGCGCATCACGCTGTAATGCGAAACCGCCGAGCGCGCATTCTCCTGCGGCCTGGTCGTCATGCGCGTGCGCCGCACCGGGTCGCGCCCAATCGCAGCCGTAATCGTGCCGCGCTCGCGCTCCACCGCTCCATGCACCAGCGCAATGTAGGTCTTGCGCATCTCGCGCCCGGAAAACTTCTTCGCCAGCGCAGCGTGCGCACGATCGTTTTTCGCAACCACAATCAGCCCGCTCGTATCTTTATCGAGCCGGTGCACAATCCCCGGCCGCAGCTCGCCGCCCGTCGTCGAGAGCTTCTGAAAACGATGCAGCAGCGCATTCACCAGCGTGCCTTTGTTGTGCATATTCTGGCCGCGCGCGTCCTTGCTCGCGCCTGCGCCCGCATGAACCATCATCCCCGCCGGCTTATCAATCACCGCCAGGTTCTCGTCTTCATACACAACACTGAGCGGAATGTCTTCGGGCATTGCCTTGAGCGGCTCCGGCCGCGGCTCGCCCAGAATTTCAATCCGCTCCCCGCCACGCAATTTCAGCGATGCCTTCGGCACAGCATGATCGACACGCACACCATCCTGATCGAGCAGCAGTTGCACGCGCGACCGGCTCACGCCTTCAAGCTGCGCGGCAAGAAACGCATCCAGCCGCTGCCCCGCGGCCTCTGCCGGAACAACAATCACGCGCGCCTCAGTTCTCGCCTCAGGCCCAGTCTCAGGCATGTACAGCCTCTTTCTTTCCGCGCTCCAGCAAAAGCGCTGCGCCCAGCAGCAAAAAGACAATCGCCGCAATCTGCGGCCCGTCCAGCGCGCCGTGCAGAATCGCTCCGCGTCCCGCGCGGTCGCGCCAGAACTCGGTGATAAACAGCACCACGCCGCCGCCCATCAGCGCCACGCCCGTCACATCCCCGGTGCGCAGGCGCAAATACACAAGCGCCGCCAACGCAATCGCCAGTGCCAGCATTCCAAATGCCGCATACGCCTGCACCGGATGCACCGGTACGCCGATCGGCGCGCCGCTCCAGCGCGCGGCAAGCCCATTCGTGTAAACAATCGCCCACGGAACCTTCGTATCGATGCCGAAACCAGAGCCCGCCATCAGCGCGCCGATCTGCTCCACCGCGAGCGCCAACGCTACCGGCGCGGCCAGCGCGTCAGCGCAGGCCAGCAGCGGCATCTTCACCGCGCGCGCATAAATCCACGCCGCAAGCACGCCGGCCAGCGCGCCCGCACCCGCCAGCAGCGGATTATGAATCATCGCCAGCCCAAGCATCCACGTCGGATGCGCAAAGAGATCGCGCCAGTTAACGATCACCAGCAGCAGCCGCGCCGTCACCAGCGCCGCGCAGAGCGCAAGAACCGAGAGATTCCACACCTGCTGCGCAGAAACGCCGGCAACGCGCGCCATGCCCTGCGCCAGCAAAAGCCCAAGCAGCACGCCCACGGCGGCAATCGCCCCGTAGCTGGGAATAAAGACAGGACCGAGGTGGAAGAGAACCGGATGCACCAGTGTCAGGATACGTTATGCGCAATCCGTTTGCGCGCCGGCGCACAAGGAAGTAGAACCCGACCCGCGGGGCCGTGAACGATGCGCTGGTGAACCCGTCCTAAGACGGTGGAGCTCTCCGCGGTTCCTTAGGCATTCCGGACTGGCGGACACGGCACACAGAACCGATTGTCGAGTCGAGCTCCTGTTCAATGAATGTTGGTTCATCCAGCGTTGACCGTTTCACCTGCTTTGCAGGCCGGTTTCTATTGCGGATAGTATGAGCCGCGGCAAGGAATTGCAAGTCTTGTGCGCAAGCGGCAAGCTGTGCTACAAAGCCGAGCCTGTTGCAGAAAAGGAAGTTGTCGGGATCGGGAGATACGCAAGAAGGAATTTTGCGCGCCAGTTATGAGCCGGTCTTGCGCGGCTCTTCCTCAATCAGCACTTCGTCGAGCAGCCCGCGCAGCGCCGCGGCGCGCACATGGCCCAGCTTCGCGCCATCCGCGCTCTTCTGTGCCAGCGTCAGCTCGTCGGCAAGATTCAGCGCGGCCAGCACGGCCACGCGCAGCGAGTCCACCGTGCGCCCCTGCGCGGCCACGGCGCGCATCTTGGCGTCCACCTGCGCCGCCAGGCTGCGAATGTGTTCCGCATCCTGGCCGGAGAGATGATACGTCTGGTCGTAGATCTCCACGGTGACGTATTGAATCGGTGTCTCGCCGGTTTCTTCCATCGCGGAATTAAACCTCCAGCGCATCAAGCTGCGAAAGCAGCCGCTCCACGCGCTGGCGCACATGATCGCGCTCGGCGCGCAGCGTGTTCACTTCGCCCTGCAACTGCTCGGCGCGCAGGCTCTGCTCGGCCAGCTTGGCTTCAGCCTGCGCAGCCTGCTCCTCGGCAGACGTGCGGGCCACGCGCTCGCGCTTGACGAGGTTGACCGCGCGCAGCACGCGCTCTTCGAGGGCGGCAAACTCATCCACGCTCAGCGCAAGCGCAGCGGGCGCGTGTTCGGTTGCCTCGGGCTTGGCTTCGGGCTCGGCGGAAACCTGCGACATGGGAACCTCCCTGAATAGGCACTGCAACGCTATGAGTATAGTCCCGCCGCGCAGTGGTTCCGCGCCTAGGAGCGCAGCCGCGCACCAGCCTTGCTAACGGCCTCAACCACCCGCGCGTGCCATTCCTGCAATTCATCGTCGCGCAGCGTGCGGTCCGGTGCCTGAAAAGTCGCGCCCAGCAACAGCGCATACTCGTTCGCGCCCAGTTTAGGATCGTGAAAGAGCTCCCGCGCGCGCCACTCCACCAGCTCGGGAATCCCAAGCGCAGCCACAGCCGCATCAATACTCTCCCAACGAACGCTCTTGTCCACGACCAGAGAAAAATCACGCCGCACCGGCTGGAAGCGCGAAACCTCGCGCGCCGCAGGCTTGCGCACCGGCAGCTTGTAGAGCCGGTCGAGATAAATCTCGCCAACAAGCACGGTCTCCTTGAGCTTGCGCGCCGCGGCCTCGCGCGGATGCAGTTGCCCAAACCACCCCACGGTTATGCCGTCCGCCGCAATCCGCGCAGAGCGATACGGATGCAGCCACTCCGGCGTCAATCCAGCTTCAGCCGGAAAGCGGTCGAAGTACATCGAGTCCATCGCAAAGCGCGAAAGCACCTGCTCGACGACGCCTTTGATGTCGTAGAAGTCGATCTCACGCGCCGCGTGCAGCGTGCTCTGCTCCGGCAGCGCGCCCGCCGCGCCAAAGGCCAGCGCAGGCCGTTCTTCCACCTTTTCCGTGCTACCGCTAAAGACCGTGCCCAGCTCAAACAACCGCACGTCGCTTACATCGCGGTGCAGGTTGCCAGCAACCATCGTCAGCATTCCCGGCGCCAGCGAAGGCCGCAGCACGCCGGCCTCTTCACTGAGCGGATTGCCGAGCGGCACCACAAGCCCCGGCTGCGGCGCGGTCAGCGCGGCATCGGCCGCAGAGCAGAACGTGCTCGCAATCGCTTCATGGAATCCGGCAGCACGCAGCGTTGCGCGCACAGCAGCTTCCGCCTCCGCCCACGGCAATGCCTTTACGCCTTCGCCGAATGCGGGCAGCGTGTTGGCAAAGCCGTTATAGCCGTAGACACGCGCGACCTCTTCGATCAGATCGATCTCGCGCTCGATGTCGAGCCGCCAGCTCGGCAGCGTGACTTCCCATGCTGCATCTTCGTGCTGGCCTGCTAACTCGCTTGCGCGCAGCGCGCTGACTTGCTGCATTGTTAATTCACAGCCCAGCGCGGTGAGAACCTTCTCGACCGTTTCGGCAGGGATGCCTTCCTGGTCGATCGTTGTGCCAAGCAGCCGACGAACCTCGCTCAACACAAGCGCGACGGGCCTGCGCTGCGCGGTCTTCGCTTCGATGGCCGGCACGCGCACATCGACGAGATCGCCTTCGATGTGGCCGCCGCCGGCGAGCAGGATGCTCGCCACAATCGCCGAAGCCACCGGAGCCGCGTTGAAATCCGCGCCGCGCTCAAAGCGGTGGCTCGCGTCCGTGTGCAGGCCGTGACGGCGCGCAGTGCGGCGCACAGCCATCGGATCGAACCACGCCGCTTCGACAAGAACATTCTTCGTCTCCGGCGTAATCATCGTGTCCCACCCGCCCATCACGCCCGCCAATCCAAGCGGCTTCCCATGATCGGCAACAATGAGGTCTTCCGCGTCGAGCGTGCGTTCAATGCCATCGAGCGTCTTGAGCTTTTCGCCCTTGCGCGCGCGCCGAACAACAATGCCGCCTTCAATCTTGTCGAGATCGAAGGCGTGCGTGGGCTGGCCCATCAGCAGCCATGCGAAGTTTGTCGCATCGACAGCGTTTGAAATCTTCTTCTGTTCGAGCAGGCCGAAGTAGGTCGCAACCTCCGCGTCCGCGAACCAATCGCGCGAGTCGCCGATCTTCACGCCGCGCAGCACGCGCGCCGTAAAGCGCCCGCAAACGTCTTCGGCCTCGATCTTCACGCTGAAGTCCTTGGCGGACGGCCGGGGTTTTGGCAACTCAAATGTTAGAGGGCTCAGCGTCAACCCATAAATCGCCGCAGCCTCGCGCGCCACGCCGTAGTGATTCATCGCATCCACGCGGTTGGTGGTGATGTCCATCTCATAGAGAGAACCATTTCCCGCGCCGAGATCGTAGATGCCTTCCACGGCGATGCCGCGCAGAGTCAGGTCTTCCGCAAGCTGCGCGTCATTGACGGGAAGAGCAGGGAGAAAAGCTCGCAACCATTGAGTAAGGATTTTCATTCTCTGGAATCTCTCTTAGCGAGTTAGCCGCGCTCGCACGCGATAGCAAGTTAGCGCGACTCCTTCTCAAGCACACCAAGCAAGCCGTTGATAAGTTTTGCCGCTTCTACAGAAAGGTCGAGCAATTTCTCAGACAGATGTGCTTCGATGAAACCAAGGCTGCTTGCCAACTCCGCTTGTGTTTGAAATTCGTTCAATGCGCCGCGAGCCGTGCCAAGCGCTTTTCGGTTCTCTGCATCCGTCAACCTTCCGTGCCCATCCGCAATATGGCTCGCAATGCTGACTGCAGAACGACGGAGCTGCATTCGCAAACCAAAAGTCTCCGACTTGGGAAACTCCTCTGTCGCGGCATAAATAGTACGCGCCAGTTCCATGGCTTTTTGCCATGCAATCAGATCGCGATAGTGCCGGGTTCTGCTCATTTGCTAACTCGCTAACTTGCTGGCGCGAAGCGCGCTGACTCGCTAAACAAATTGACTCAAAAATCTCATGTCTCCGGCATAAAACTGCCCAATCTCGCTCACGCCGTACTTCATCATGGCAATGCGCTCAACGCCCATGCCGAAGGCGAAGCCGGAGATCTTCTTCGGATCGTAGGCCGGCTGTTTTTCCGCCGCGAAGGCAAAGACCGCCGGGTCCACCATGCCGCAGCCGAGGAGCTCAATCCAGCCGGACTGCTTGCACTTGCGGCAGCCCTTGCCGCCGCAGAAGATGCAACTGATCTGCACGTCGGCGCTCGGCTCCGTAAAGGGGAAAAACGATGGGAAGAAGCGCGTCTTCGCCGACGAGCCGAAGAGCGCCTTCATCGCGTGGTCCAGCGTGCCCTTCAGATCGCTGAAGGTGATGTTCGCGTCCACGCAGAGGCCTTCCACCTGGTGAAAGATCGGCGAGTGCGTCGCGTCCGCTGCGTCGTTGCGGTGCACCTTGCCGGGAATCACGATCCGCACCGGCGGCGGCTGCTTTTCCATCGTGCGCATCTGCACAGGCGAAGTGTGCGTGCGCAGCAGCAAGCGGTCGCGCAGCGGCCTTCGCTCCTGATTGGCAACCACGAGCGTATCCTGCGTGTCCCGCGCCGGATGCCCCGGCGGAAAGTTCATGCTCTCGAAGTTATAAAAGTCAGTTTCAACCTCCGGCCCAACGCCAACCAAATAACCAAGAGCCGCGAAGACGCCGACGATTTCATTCAGCGTCTTCGTGATCGGATGCTCCGCGCCCGTGAGCCGCTTTGTGCCGGGCAGCGTGATGTCGATCGCTTCCGCAGCAAGCGCTGCATCACTTGGGCCTGCGCCGGAAGCCTGTTCTAACAGACCTTCCACGGTGGCCTTCAGCGCGTTGAACTTCTGGCCGAGAAGTTTTTTCGCTTCCGCAGGCGCGGCCTTGAGCCACTTGCCGGAGACATCGTTCAATCGTCCCTGCTTGCGGCCGAGCCATTCCAGGCGGAAGGCTTCCACGGCTTCAGAGCCGTCAATGGCCGCGGCAGAATCACGCGCCTGCTGCTCCAGTTGAGCAAAGGCTTTGTCCAGTGAAGCTTCGTCGAAAGCCGTCAGATTGGGAATCGCTTCGTTCGTCATGCGTAAGTCTCAGGATACTTCACGGATACACGTTCGAAAGACTGTGGGCTGCAACAAGAAAAGGCCCCGCGATGCGGGGCCTTTTTAAGGACTGCTCGGCTCGCTCGCTTAGGCGGCTGCTTTGCTGGCCAGAGCGGCTTTCGCCTGCTCCACCAGCTTGGTAAAGCCGGCGGCGTCCTGAACCGCGATATCGGCCAGGATCTTGCGGTCGAGCTCGATCTCAGCCTTCTTGAGGCCGTTGATGAGCTGCGAGTAGCTGATGCCGTTGAGCTTCGCTGCTGCCGAGATGCGGACGATCCACAGCGAGCGGAACTGGCGCTTCTTCTGGCGGCGTCCCGTGTAGGCGAACTTCAGGCCGCGCTCGACGGCCTCCTGCGCTGCCTGGTAGAGCTTCGATTTGGTGAGGAAGTAACCGCTTGCGCGCTCGAGAATCTTCTTGCGGCGGTCATGGCGCTTGGTGCTGCGTTTTACGCGGGGCATTGCTTGTGTCTCCGTTTGGTTAAGTGGTTTACGCGGCTGGAGGCAGGAGTGCTGGCCATTCGAGGCCAGCTTGCCTCTTCACTCGCTCGTTCAATCCTGAACCTCTCGACTTGCCTCAAAACCGGCTTGTCGGGGGCCTTGCCACTCAAGGCCCGGAAAATGCGGCTCCATCCGGAGCGGCTTTTACGATCAGGCGTAGGGAATCATGCGCGCGACCTTCGCGTGATCGCCGTCAGAGACAAGCACGGATTTACCGAGCTTACGCTTGACCTTCGGCGACTTCGACGTAAGGATGTGCCGCACCTTCGTCTGGTTCCGCTTGATCTTGCCGGTGCCAGTCTTCTTGAAGCGCTTGGCCGCGCCCTTATGGGTCTTCAACTTGGGCATTCTTTTCTCGTTTGGATGGGGAGTCTTCCCTGTCCCGGACGGCTTCCCACAGGGGAAATCCCGGCGGAAGGCGTACCAAATCAGTATAACCCAGCTTGAATCTTCGCGCTATCCTCTTGCGCGCCGGTTTTGCCGCGCGGGATGCTGGAGCCTATGGCCATCCTTTCTGTCGATCTCGCTTTCCGCCACTGGTCCGATCTGGGAATCGCAGTTCTGAGCCGTCCTGCGCAGCAAGCCGGCCCGGTGGACTGCGAGCTGATCGCCTGGGACGGGTCGGATCTGGATGAAGACCAGCGCCAGCCTGTCCATGCAGAAATTCTGGCCGGGCGGCTCAATCACCTCTGCAACGTGCGCGGCATCCAGATTCTGCTGCTCGACGGCCCGCAGGCGTGGAAGTCGCGGCAAAATGGCCTCCAGCACGCGCGGCTGAGCGAGCGCCAACTGAATACCGCCGCCAAGACCGGGCTGCCCGGCATGGTGAAGCCGGTGACCTACCGGACCTTCACCGAGTTCTGCATGGATGTCTACGACGGGCTTTGCCGGCGCGGGTGGAAGCGGCTTTCCACGCAAAACCATCCCGGCGCATGGCCGGAGCGCGTGCTGGTGGAGAGCTATCCCTATGCCGCATGGCGGTCGCTCGGGCTCCATCCGCTGCCGTCAAAGCGGCGAGCGCGGGTGAGCGACCTGGCGGCGGGCTTTGCGGCACTCGATGCCGTTGTGCCGCTCCAAGTGAACCGGCCGCCGAACCACGACCAGTTGCAGGCGATTGTGGGCGGGATCGCAGGGCTGGCGCTTGAGGCTCAGGATCTTGGCGCGGCACGGTTTCTGGGCCAGTCGCCGCGTCGTGAGGAGGGGCACTGGCGCGAGGGATTTATCGTGTTGCCGGTTCCGCCGCGTCGGCCTGCCAATCTGCGCTGGCTGCAGAATGGAACGGAAAAATTCGGGGTTCCTGCTTATCCATGCCCCTAAATACGAAGGACGTAGAAGACCGGCCTTTGAAAATCACCTGCAAAGCTCATTTCAATCCGCGTGCAAGCGCCGGAACCCCTGCGCAGAGCGCGTTCCGGAGGCTATCGAGGAAGCCTTATCAGCAGCCGAAAAATTTTGCGGAAGCGTTGTCGGGCGCCCTCGATAGCGCCAGTGCGGGCGAAAGGCAGACACAAAGGCAACCGCAGATTCTTAGCTAACTTTTCGCAGGCTCTGCCTTCGTGGCTTCCACTTTGGTTACCTGCGTGGGCAGGGAGAACTCAGCGCCGGCGGTTTCCACGATGCTGAGGATTTCGAGCAGCAGGTGCTCCTGCACGGCGAGAAATTGCGCGTTGTCGCCGGTCAGGATGTAGGCGTAAATCTCGATGTCCTGTGAGGAGCTGCCGAAGGCGATAAAGCGCACGCGGGCCGTGGATGTCTCCACCTCCGGGTCGCGCACGAGCAGGTCGCGGATGCCCTTGAGCGTGGCCTCGATCTGCTCGGCGGTCGAGTCATAGCGCAGCGAGACGACGTGGCGCATCCAGAGCTTGTCGCGGAGGGTGTAGTTCTCCACGTTCATGGTGGCGAGCTGGCCGTTGGGGATGGTCACGATGGTGCGGGCCGGGGTGCGGATGCGCGTGGAGCGCAGGCCGATGTCGAGAATGTTGCCTTCGACCGTGCCGATCTTGCAGTAGTCTCCGATGCGCATGGGGCGGTCGGAGATGAGCATGATGCCGCCGAAGAGGTTTTCGAGGGTTTTTTGCGCGGCGAAGGCGACGGCTAAACCGCCGATGCCGAGGCCGGTAAGCGCGGCGGTAAGATTGACGCCGCGCAGGCGCAGAACCACCAGCGCGCCGATGATGAGGGCGCCGATCTGCGAGAGGCGTCCGATGAGGCCGGCGAGCGCGATCTGGTCGGAAGACTGAAGGCGCTTGAGGCGGCTCACGGAAACCTCGCTGATGAGCCCGACGGTGCGCGTGGCCAGCCAGGTGACGGCGATGACGATGCCGATGGTGCCGATGTTGTGCCAGACGGCGCGGCCGAGAAGCGAATCCGACGTGGCGCCGAAGACGAGCAGAAGAATGCCGAAGAGCAGGAGACGGACAGGCGCGCGAATGCTGCCCGTTTGATCGATGAATCCTTCGCCCGCAAAGTGATGCGTGGCTTTTTTCAAAAGCGGGCTGAAGAGTTGATTGATCCACGAGCCAAGCAGGAGAACGGCCGGAATGGCGATGAGGAGCAGGAACCAGCGCCAGAGCGGCGTGGCGAGGAACTCCTTCTGGAGCCATGCGGGCAGGTGCTGGACCAGGACCGAGCCCTCGCCCATGTTTTCGTAGGCGTCGGGAATCTGGCTGAGCGTTTCTTCTGAAAAGAGCCAGATGGCGGGCTCGTCGTTGCGCTGGACGCGGTCGAGATAAATGGGGACTTGGGTATTGTCAGGGCCGGCGGCTTCGCCGATCTGCTCGCGGTTGGGATTGCCGGGGATGGCCTGGCTGCCTTCGGGCTTGCGGCTCAGCTTGGCGAGATCGATGGAGGTTTCGCGATCGAGAACTGCCTTGAGCTGCTGGGCCAGGCGTTCGGCGAGATCGCCGTGCTGGCGGGTGTTGAGATACTGCGCGGCGTCGTCGTAGTCGCCGCGGTTGCAGGCTTTAACGAAGCCGAGAACCGTGCCGTGCGGCGTGGCGCGGCCGAAGGGATCGTCATTGGCCTGCGATTGCGCGGCGGCGGGCTGCGCGGAAGACGCCGGCGTGGATATGCCCGGAAGCTGGCCGTTGACGGCGGGCATAGCGAGGATGAGCAGAAGGCCGGCGAAGAGCCGGGCGGAACGGAGCTTTCGTAGTATGGCGTCGATCGGCCGCATCATGCGCAGTGTAGCGCAGCGGAGGTTATCTCACGTCCCCAGGTACGAAGGACGCGGGGCAACCTCGATGATTGCCGGGTTGGTTTCCTGGAAAGCAAAGGCAAAAGCAACTGCCGATCCTTCGACTGCGCTACGCTCGGGATGACTGCTTTTAGGGGTAGGTTTCGTCTAGCGGCGCTTGCCTTTGCGGTGTTTGTGTTTGTTGGGTTTTGCGTTGGTGCGGTTCTCGTTGCGGCGCTGCTTTTTGACGGATTTAGCGGTTTTTGAAGGCTTGTGCGGCTTGAGGCCGGTGAGCGGGATGCCTTCTTCGACGAGCGAGAATTGCAGTTTGCGCTCTTGCGCGAGAATGCGGTCGAGGAGAACGGTGACGCGGTCGCCGGCGCGAAAACGGCGTCCCCGGCGCTCGCCCGCGATCTCGTGCGTGTTTTCGCGGAAGGTGTAGCGATCGTCGCGGAGAGTGTCGAGCGGAACGAGGCCTTCGACGAACAATTCCGTCAGCTCGACGAAGAGGCCGAATTTTGTGGGATTGAGGATGAGGGCATCGAAGTCTTCGCCGACGCGGTCCTGCATGAATCGGACTTTCTTCCACTCGACCAGCTCGCGCTCGGCGTCGGCGGCGCGGCGCTCGGTCTGGCTGGTTTCTTCGGCAACTTGAGCCAGCTCAGATTCCTGAATTACGGGATCGATGGGCGGGTCGATTTCGGAATTGTTTGCGTGGCGCTTGGCGCGGTGAAGAACGATGCCCGCCAAGCCTTCGTTGGGATGCGTCCACGGCGAATCCAGGCGGCCTTTGGCGATGGTTCCCTTGCCGCTGATGCCGCGGCGCAGCAACGACTTTGTAATGCGATGGACGATGAGGTCGGGGTAGCGGCGGATGGGCGAGGTGAAGTGCGTGTACGTCGGCGCGGCGAGGGCGAAGTGGCCTTCGTTGGTTTCGGAGTAGCGCGCTTGTTTGAGCGAGCGCAGCATCAAGTAGCTGAGGATGCGCTCTTCGGGTTTGCCTTCGATGCGGGCGGCCAGGCGCTGGTACATTTTTGGCGTTACGGGGATCTCTTCGGGGACTTCGTGGGTGCGGGCTTTGCGGCCGCTGCGCTCGGATTCGCGGCGATCGCCTCTTGTCTGGATTTTTTTGACGGGAAGCGCGCCGAGCCCGAGCGTGTAACCAAAACCTGCGGCCTGCTCTTCAAACTCGACGACGCGGCGCGGTTCGGGGCGCTCGTGGATGCGATAAAGCGAGGGGACGCCGAGGTCTTCGAGCCATGTGGCTACGCACTCGTTAGCGGCCAGCATGAACTCTTCGATGAGGCGGTTGGCCCAGGTGCGCTCGGCTTTGGTGACGCCGCGCATCCGGCCCTGCTCGTCGAATTGAATGACGGGCTCGGGGAGATCGAAGTCGATGGAGCCTCGCTCTTCGCGGCGCTTGTTCATCCGCATGGCCAGCTTGTGCATGAGCTCGAAGTCGGCAGTCAGCTCGGGGTATTGCGCGCGGGTTTCCTCGTCGCCTTCGAGGATGAGATGAACCCTGGTGTAGGTCATGCGGGCGGCGGAGCAGATGACGCCTTCGACGATTTCGTAGCTCTCGATGTTGGCTTGCGCGTCAAGCTGCATGAGGCAGCTCAGCACCAGGCGGTCCTCTTCGGGGCGCAGGCTGCATATATCGGTCGAGAGCTCCTGCGGGAGCATGGGGATGGCGCGGTCGGGAAAATAAACGCTGGTGCCGCGCAGGCGGGCTTCGAGATCGAGATCGCCGCCTTCGCGAACGTATTCGGCTACGTCGGCGATGTGAACTTGCAGCTCATAGCCGCCGTCTGCGCGCTCACGAACTAAGACTGCGTCGTCGAAATCGCGGGCGGTTTCGCCGTCGATGGTGACAATGGGAAGGTGGCGAAAATCGCGCCTCCGCGCCACTTCATCCTTGTCCAGATGGGCTGCTCGGCGGGCTTCTTCAAGGACATTCTCCGGGAAGATGCGCAGGAGCCGGTGCTTGCGAATCATCATCTCGACGTCTACACCGAAGTCGTCTGGAGCGCCGAGGATTTCGAGAACGCGGCCTGTTGCGGGCCTGGTTGGTGTGGGCCAGCGGGTGATCTCAACATCGACGATAAGGCCGTCCAGGTTGTCATAGTCGATCTGCGCGCCGGCTTCTTCGCCTAAGACGCGATGCGGTGTGCCGGTTTTGGATTGCTCGGGAATCTCCGCGCCGAAGGGAATCAGAATCGGCTGCGTCATGCGCTCGTCGAAGGGGATGACGAGATTGCCTTGCGGGCGTTCGGACTTTGAATAGCGGAAGGTGCCGACTACGGTTGCGTTGCGGCGCTCTAAGATGCGCACAATGCGGCCTGTGCGTCGGCCGTCGGCGCGCGGAGGAGCCATCTCCACCAACACTTGATCGCCTTGCATGGCGCCGTTGATTTCGTCGGGCGGGATGAAGATGTCTTCGTCAATTCCCGACGGCTGGCGTGGATTGGGGCGAACAAATCCATAACCGTCGCGGTGCAGGTCGAGACGGCCGGCGGCGAGATTGTCGCGGGTGTTGGACGATGCAACGGCGCCCGAAGCCGGACGTGGAACAGCCCACTGCTCGCGGTCGAGCTTGACCAGCGCGCCGCGTGCGGTGAGACGGGCGAGATGCTCAAGGAGCAAACGGCGCTCACGGCCGCCGCTGAGGCCCAGCTCGCGGACCAGTTGCTTGTAACCGGCTTTGCCGCCCGAGGAGCGGGCGATGCGGTTGAGGATCTCGCGGTCGGTCATGGAAGCGGCCATGGGATTTAGGGTACAGTGTGGTAGCGCTTCCCGCTTCGGGCCGACAGAGCGCAAAAAATCCGCTCTATAAAAATTTCGTTGGATTTTCAGGGTTTGCCACTAGCCAAGCACTGCGCCGGGACGATTAGAATGACAGCAACCGCGAGGAAACGCACTTTATAGCCCCGACGGAATCATCTTTTTTGGAAGCTACTGGAAAGGAATTACTACATTGAATCGTATGTGGAAACCGAGCCAACCAGAGACCCCCCCTTCCACTCCCGCGCCGGAGCCGGCGCGC
>JASHPD010000199.1 GCA_030038315.1 Acidobacteriaceae bacterium | reverse complement strand
GGCTCCGGCGGCTACATAGGCTTGGGCGCGTTCGATGGCTGCGCTGAGGCCTTCGTTGGCGAGAGCGTCGGTGCGGGCCATTAGGACGAAATGCGGATCGGACTGGCTTGAGTTTCGGGCGTCTACTGCGGCTTTGATGCGGTCCGTCATTTCTTCTGTGGGGACGATCTCTTTGCCGGGACGATGACCGCAGCGCTTGGCTCCTACCTGATCCTCGATGTGCACGGCTGCTGCCCCGGCTTTGATCATGGAGCGGATGGTGCGGGCGATATTGAAGGCGCTGCCCCAGCCGGTGTCTATGTCGACAAGTAAAGGCAGGTTGGTTGCGTCGGTGATGCGGCGGACATCGATGAGGACGTCTTCCATGGTGCTGATGCCGAGGTCGGGAAGGCCGAGGGAGTTGGCCGCTACGCCGCCGCCGGAGAGATACAAGGCGCGGAAGCCGGTGGCTTCTGCCAGTCGCGCGGTGTAGGCGTTGATGGCTCCGGCGA
This sequence comes from Acidobacteriaceae bacterium, assembly GCA_030038315.1. GTDB lineage: Bacteria > Acidobacteriota > Terriglobia > Terriglobales > Acidobacteriaceae > Telmatobacter. The sequence continues at coordinate 5,353 of JASHPD010000199.1, read as the reverse complement.
CCTGCAGGGGTTTTTCTTCGGCCAGTGCGGCGCGGAAGCGTGCGCCGGGGGTAAGCGTAGGCGTTGAGGCAGGCATAGCGTTTCTGCGTGGGATGATAACAGTGGACAGGTTGCAGGCGACAGTGAAGAGGCAGCCTGATTCCGGAGGGTGGAATGTTGTTGATTGTGGGAACCGTGCGCCTGCCCCCCGACAAACTGGATGCGTCGCGGCCCGCCATGGAGAAAATGGTTGCGGCCAGTTGCGCGGAAGATGGCTGCCTGGAGTATGGCTACGCCGAAGATGTTTTCGACGCGGGGCTGATTCATGTGAAGGAAGTGTGGCGCGACCAGGCGGCGCTGGACAGGCATTTTGCCTCGGTGCATATTGCGCAGTGGCGCGCGGCGTGGCCGGAGCTTGGCATTGGTGAGCGGAAGCTGCGCGTGTATGAGGTCGGCGAGCCGAGGCCGATCTGAATCCTGCGGCGTATATTGTTCGATTTTTCGAAAAGAAAGCCGATTTGGCATGGAGGCTGGTTCTCGCCTGAACGGCCGGCCCCATGCGACAATCATTCGCGTCTAAGACTTGCACCTCCACGTTGTTGCCAACATTTCACAAGGAGCATGGTTCTATGAAACGTCTTCTCTGTTGTCTCAGCCTGCTTATCTTTACTGTTTCCGCATCGGCTCAGATGCAGAAGCCCAAAACTCCGCCGCTGAGCCCGTCGGCCAAGGTCGAAGGCACGATTGGCGGCAAGTCGATTTCGATTGCTTACTCTTCGCCGCGAGTGCGGGGGCGCGCGGGGCATCTCTTTTCAAAGGACGGGCGCATCAGCAAAGACCCGCATTATCCGGTTTGGCGTGCGGGAGCGAATGCCGCGACGACGCTGGTGCTTGGCGGCGATGTGAAGATTGGCGATCTGGCTGTGCCTGCCGGAACCTATACGCTTTTCGCGGATATTTCCGATCCCGATAACTGGACGCTGATTGTGAGCAAGGCGACGGGTGAGTGGGGCTTGGCTTATGACTCGACGAAAGACTTGGGACGGACGCCGATGAAGATGAGCGTACCGCCGTCGATGATCGAGGATCTGAAGTGGTCGATCACCAACCACGGGCATGGGCATGGCGTAATTACGCTGGCGTGGGAGAATCATGTGGCTTCCGTACCGGTGGATGCGCGGTAATAACAGGGATCAGGGATCAGAAACGGCGGGGCGGATTTGTAACGGAATTCCGCTCCGCCGGTACAATAAACATAGAGATTTTGGATTTCTCTTCCTACCGGTCGCGGGATTGTGCGGGAAGATCTTTGTTTTGGAGTCGAGACCTTGCCTTTGTATGCCTATCGCTGCACGCAGTGCGGCTACCAATATGAAAAGGTGCAGAAATTTAATGCGGAGCCGGAGACCGTTTGCCCTAAGTGCGGCGGCAAGGTGGAACGACTGCTGACTGCGCCGGCGCTTCAGTTCAAGGGCGCGGGGTGGTACATCAATGATTACGCGCCAAAGCCGGCTTCGGGTGGAGCTTCTGGGAATTCGGCCGGCAAGCCTGCGGCGGATTCGGCATCGAGCGCGGCTACACCGGCGGCTTCGAGTGCGCCTGCGACTTCTTCTACGACAACTTCCTCTGGTTCGACTTCTTCCGGTTCTTCGAGCGCGGAGTAGAGAGCTTCCATCCCGCGTCCCCAAATGCGAGGGACGTGGGGCACGCGGTTTATTGCTGGACTAGCTGCCTAAAAGCAAGGACAAAAGCAACTGCAAATTCTTCGACTCCGTTTGTCGCAAAAAACGCGGCAAACTCCGATCAGGATGACAGCTTCAGGGGATGGAATGTTTTTCTGTTCCAAGCTTTTATGCGAATTCCCAGCGGCGAGCGATGCGGCGGGCCAGGGCGAAGAGCACTGCGCCGACGGCAACAAGCACGGCTATCTGTGGCCAGAGCGCTGTGATGGGCTGGTCGCGCCAGAAGACCTTGGTGAAGCCGTCAATGGCCCAGGAGTTGAGGGTGAACTGACCTGCCTTCTGCAGGGCATCGCTCATGAGATAGCGCGGAAACATGCTGCCGCCGATGGAGGACATGACAAGGATGAGCAGCGTGGAGAGCGCGCCAAGCTGGCCGCGCGTTTTGCAGATGCTGGCGAGCAGGACTCCGAACGACGCGACGGCAAAGGCAGTGCAGATGCCCATGACGACGAAGCCGGGAATGTGGCCCCAGAGATCGACGTGGAAGACAGCCCAGGCGAAGAGGAACATGAGGGTAAGCTGCGCGAAGGCGAGCAGCATATTGAAGCCGAGCTTGCCGGCGAGCAGAGTGGTCATGCCGACGCGCGAGCTGAGGACGCGGTCAAGGGTGCCGCTGTCTGCCTCGTCGAGCAGCGAACCCGCGGCACCGCTGGCGGTGAAGAGCAGGAACATGACGCCGATGGCCGCAGCGTAATAGGAGATGATGGGCTTGTTCTGGGTTTGGCCTGCGACAGCTTGCTTTTGCACGGGAACGAAGCCGCCGCTGGAGAAACCGTCGCTGTTGCCGGTGTCGTCGGCTGTTGTCTTGCCGGCGGCGCGGTCGCTTTCGATCTGGTTTAACTGGTCGAGGTAGCTGTGCCAGCGCTTTTGCTGCTGGGGCGTGAGGTCGCCGAAGTATTGCTTTTCGTACTTGAACCCTTCGTTGGCCATGGTGGCCGGGAGCGCGGTCATGGCATCTTTTTGCAACATGCCGGTGACGACCTGTGGAGCGATGGGATCGCTGGGGTCGTTGAGCATTCCGATCTTGACGGCTTCGTGATCGGGACCGAAAGCGACGGGATTTGCGCCCCAGCCCTGCGGAATGATGAGCGCGACGGAGACGTCGCCAGCCTTGACGGCGGCTTGGGCGGTTGCGGCGGTGTAGTCAGGCGGGGTCGGCTGATTGGGTTTTGCGTCGGGATGCGTGTAGGCGTGGAGCGCGCTCTCGCCGAGCAGCGCGCGGACGAGGCTGCGCGAGGCGGTGCTCTGATCCTGATCCACTACGATGACGTTGACGCGGGGAACGGTATCGCGCTGGTTGCCGAAGATCATGGCGAAGATGCCGAAGAAGGCGATGGGTAGAACGAAACTGAGCGCGAGCGAGGCCTTGTCGCGGCGCAGGCTGGCGATGGCGGTTCTTATGATGGCTAGCATCAGAGCAGTTCTCCTTCAATGATCTACTCTTAGGACTTTGTGCAATGCGGTCTTTCTTGAGGAAAAACCGCGCGAAATTCCTTTGCTTCGGCATACATCAGAAGGAGAACTGCTTAGTCGCGCAGCTCCCTTCCGGTGAGATAGAGAAAGACGGATTCAAGATTGGGGCGGCGGAGGGCTAGATCGGCTAACTCGATGCCGGAGGATGCAGCATCGGCCAAGAGTAAAGAGATTTCTGTTGGCTGATCGATGGTGAATTCGACGGCGCCATCGTTCGCGCGGCCGTTGTGGCGCGCGGTCCACGACTCGATTGCGGCGGGCGAACCGGTGACGCGCGCTATGACCTGGCTGCGCGAACCGAAGGAGTTGCGGACCAGCTCGGCATGAGCGCCTTCGGCGATGATGCGGCCGTGATCGACGATGGCGATGCGGTCGCAGAGGCGCTCGGCTTCTTCCATGTAATGCGTGGTGTAAATGATGGAGGTACCCTGGTCGCGGATGGCTTCAATCATTTCGAAGATGCGGTTGCGCGATTGCGGATCGACGCCGACGGTGGGTTCGTCCATGAGCAGCACGCGCGGTTTGTGGATCATGCCGGCGGCCATGTTGAGGCGGCGCTTCATGCCGCCGGAGAGGGTGCCGGCGATGGTTTTGGCGCGATCTTCCAGTGCAGCCCATTGGAGACACCACGCGATCTGAGGTTTCAGTTCACGGCTTGACAGGCCGTGGTAACGGGCAAAGGCGGCGAGGTTTTCCGCGCAGGTAAGGCGCGGGTAGATGGCTAGTTCCTGAGGAACCCATCCGAGCGCGGCGCTGGCGGCGGCGGAGCCAGCGGGTGCACCGAAGATGGAGACTGTACCGGAGTTGGGGATGACGCGGCCGACGATGGCGCGAATCAGCGTGCTTTTGCCCGCGCCGTTGGGGCCGAGCAGGCCGAGGCACTCGCCTGGTGCGAGCGTGAGCGAGACGCCATCGACAGCGGTAAGCGAGCCGAAGCGCTTGACCAGCCCTCCGATTGCAAGCGGCAGGGTTGTAACGGCTATGGGTGCGGCGGTTGCGGACACGGTGCGGAACTCCTCTGGCACGGCGCGGGACGGAGCGTGCGGCCATCGTACACCAGATACGGGCGGGCGGAGATGAAAGTTCAATCGGCGAGTTTCATTCTTCGTGCGGCGGCTCGTCGAGATTGTCTAAAGCGGAGAGCGCTTCGTCGGGGACGTTCCACTGGCGGAGGATTTTGTAAATGACGCCGGTGGAGAAACCGGCGGATACTAAGCGGCGCAGGATTCTTGCGGTTTCTTTTTCGTTTTCCGGTTTGCGCAGGCGCTTGCGCTCGATGTGCTGGCGGGCGAGGGTCTCTTCGTCAGTTTCGGCGTAGCGGGCTTCAATGGTTTCGTTGACGATGGGCGCGGGAACTCCTTTTTGCGTGAGCTTCTGACGGACAGTGCGCTGGCCTAATTTTTCGTTTTCATGGCGGAGACGCGCGTAGGTCTCGGCAAAGGATTTGTCGTCGAGATAGCCGTATTCTTTGAGGCGCGCGACGACGGTGTCGATGATGGGCTGGCCTGCGTCTCCGGGTTCGACGCGCTGGCGCATGAGACGACGCAGTTCGGCCTCGGTGCGCATGTGGCGGCCGAGGGCCTTTACGGCGTAGTCGTAGAGGCCGGCTTCATTGAGGAAGGTCTTCGGCTTCGTGGGTTTGCGAGAGAATGGCATGGCTCAACTGGAAAAGCATACCTCAGAGCCTGAAGGCCCATCTCTTGTGAACGCTGGAATTGCCGGGGTTAAAACCCCGGCCTACCGTTTGCATATTCCTGCTAAGAACTGAAAGCTAATGGCTGGTTTTCGTCCACTGGTCTACCCAGTCGTTGACGGTTTTGTACCAGAGGCGCGAGTTTTGCGGCTTGAGCACCCAGTGGCCTTCGTCGGGGAAGTAGAGCATTTTGCTGGGCACGTGGAGCAGTTGCAGCGTGGTGAAGAGTTGCAGGCCTTCGCTCAGGTCGAGGCGGTAGTCGAGCTGGCTGTGGATGACGAGCGTTGGGGTTTTGAAGTTTTTGGCGTAGAGCGAGGGTGACCATTTGCGGAATGGATTCTCGCTGTCGGGCTTGCCGTAGTAATCCCACGGATGGCCTTGGAACTCCCAGGTGTTGAACCAGAGCTCGTCGGTGGAGCCGAAGGCGGATTCGGCGTTGAACATGCCGTCGTGGGTGACGATGCAC
>JASHPD010000198.1 GCA_030038315.1 Acidobacteriaceae bacterium | reverse complement strand
ATGCGGCCCTTGTTGCCGAGGCTGTCGCCGTGTTGCACCTCGCCGGCCAGCACGTAGGTGATCGTCTCAATGCCGCGGTGCGGGTGCCACGGAAATCCAGCAAGATAATCCCGCGGATTCTCGTTGCGGAAATCGTCAAAGAGTAGAAACGGGTCGAACTCTTTGGTCTTTCCAAAGCCAAAGGCGCGCTCCAGCTTTACGCCCGCACCTTCCAGCGTGGTTTTTGTTTCCAAAATCTCTTTCACCGGCCGCAGAGACATGGCGAACTCCTCTCAAGGGGCTCGAATTCCATTTCTCCCCCTGTGTCTGTTCGATGCGCAAAAGAGAAATTCGTTGCAACGACTATTTTCACGTTTCGAAATCCGGCCTAACCAGCCGCAGACTCAGCAGAATCCAGCCAGAAGGAAGAGAAAACTGGCAGCAAAGCCAGAAGCAGAATCAGCGCCTTCATGTTTCTCCCTCAAGGCCGAGCCATATCTCAGCCTGCCGCGCGGCCTCGGCAATGGCTCGCTCGATCTCTCGCGGTTTGAGCTTTCCTGTGAGCGCGTGGAAGCCCAAACCCTTGATCTGCGCCATCAAAACCGTCGCCGCGGTCTCCGTATCCACGCCGGCGCGAAAGATTCCTTCACGCTTGCCCTGCTCGATTACGGAAGTAAGATGCTGGCGCCAGTGCTCGTCCATCATGTTCACCGCGTTGCCGGTCACAGGGTCGCGCATTGCGCGCATGGAGAGCTCTATCAGAACCACAAAGAGCTTCGGCCGCTTCAGCAGCAGCCTTCCCACGCTCTCAAACTCAAGGCGAAGCTCTTCGCGCGCGCTCACCGGCCGCTCCGCCGGTCTTCCCGGCGTCTGTTGCATCTCACGCCCAAGATGCTCCATCACTCCGAGAATCAGCTCTTCCTTGGTGGCAAAGTGATAGGAAAGCGTGGCGTTGTTGATGCCCGCCTCGTGCGCCACTTCCTGAAAGCGCAGCCCTTCAAAGCCCTTGGTTGCAATCAGGTCCATCGCCATCGAAATAATCTGTCCGCGGCGTTCGGAGGAAGAAAGTTTCTGCCGCGTCTTCCGTTCAGGTTCAGGCTTCAAGCATTTCTCCGGAGTCTTACGGTTGCGCTTTCAACAAGCATCCCGCAGCACACTGCGGTATAGGCTGTAATCAGCACGACACGCAGCCAGTGCGTGGCCATGAGCAGATGGTACAGCGGCAGGGACAAACCTTCGTCCTGTGTCGCTAGCCGCGCCATCAGCGGACCCCACCATGCGCTCGTCAACACGTAAGTGACAACCAGCAGGCCAACCCCGGCCCGGCTCATCGACAATGAAACACCCTCCGGACGCTTCCACAACATGACAATGGAGCCCAGAAAAACAATCCCTGCGGGAATAAAAATCACTCCCCAGATGCTGTGCCACCAGGCCACGTGGTACGCAAAGGCCTCCTGTCGCCCGACATAAGGCCATAGCCCATACGCAGCCAGATGAACGATCCAGACATTCCCCGCACTATAGAGACTGAGCGCCGCCGTCACAATGAGCAGCAGCCGGCGACCCGTAATTTCGGCATTCGGCCAAAGGCAGCGGGCCAGCATCCAGAAAACAAGAATCGCGTAGCCGCTTACCAGAGCAATCCGCACCCAGTTCGCGTCCGCCAACTGCGCGTAAGCTGCCATATCCATGCCTTTGCCGGGCAGCATGACGCGGCTCTGCGCCGGCCATAGCCACAACCAATCCACGCCGGCCAGCGCCGCTTGCAAGCCAGCGCCCAGCCAGCGCGCCCACCGCGGCGTCTCCGGCGGGTAAACCCACAGCAGAACAACTGCCGCCACAATCGCAAGAGCCAAAGGCAGCGCAATCAGCCACGAAGCCGCCTGCTGCCAAAATTCCATGTACGCGTCGAGTTCCGCCGCTCCAACATAGGACCAGAGCGGATAGCAGGAAAACTGAACCAGCCATACGGCCCCTGCATTCCATCCGGCCAGAACGGCAATCCCCAGCAACAGCCAGTGCGCCTTCTTCATCGCGCGGTCTCCTCTAAGCCGAGTAAATCGCTTCGGTAATATTTTGCCAACCATTTAGTTGGTTGATTTTATAAAAATATATATGGAATAAACGTTGCTCAGGTCAAATTTGAACTTCCGCTCCAAGCAGGGTCAATCAGCTACGCACGCGAGCCGTTTCCGTCTCATGCCCGGTCAGGTCGCTGTCGCGCACGCCGATCAGGTAAAGCAATCCGTCCAATCCCAGCGAAGCAATCGAGTTATCCGCCTTGGCACGGACAACCGGCTTGGCGCGGTAGGCAATCCCCATTCCGGCAATCTCCATCATCGGCAGGTCGTTAGCGCCGTCGCCCACGGCCACAGCCTGCTCCAGCGCAATCCCCTCGCGCAGCGCAATCTTCTTGAGCATCTCCGCCTTGTGAGCACCGTTCACAATCGGCGGAATCACACGCCCCGTCACCTTGCCGTCCACTATCTCTAATTCGTTGGCGTGGAATTCGTCGATTCCCAGGCGATCCTGGAGCGACTGCGCAAAGAACGTGAATCCGCCGGAGAGGATCGCCGTGCGATAGCCCAGCAGCTTGAGCGTGCGAATCAGCCGCTCCGCGCCCGGTGAAAGCGGAATGCGCTCGCGCAGCGCAAGCGCCTGCTCGGCGGGCAAGCCCTTCAGCAACCCCACGCGCCGCGTGAAGCTCTCGTCAAAATTCAGCTCGCCGCGCATTGCGGCTTCTGTGATTTTAGAAACCTGCTCACCTACCCCGGCCAGTTTGGCCAGCTCGTCAATCACTTCGCCCTGAATCAGCGTCGAATCCATGTCGAAGACAAAGAGCCGCCGGTTGCGCCGGAAGATGCTCTCGCGCTGAAAGGCAATGTCGATGGAAAGCTCTGCCGCAGCCGCCAGAAACTCCGCGCGCAGTCCATGCTCGTCCACGTTGCTGCCGCTCACTGCGAGCTCAATCGCGGCATTCGCAGGCGCGTCCGCAGGTGCGAGCTGCGCCGTCAATCGATCGATGCGGTCCACATTCAAGCCATGCTGCGCAAGAATTCCGGTCACGCGGGCCAGGTGCGTGGTCGTAATCGCCGGGCCGAGCAGAGTGACCAGCAGCGACTCGCCGCGATGCCCATGCAACCGCGGCGCACGCTCTCCGTCCTCGACAACGCTGAAGCTCGCATGGAGCCCCAATTCCCGCGCTTGTTCGTTGAGTGCGGCTTTCAGCGCATCCGGCGCATCGGTCTCCACCAGAAACCCAAGCGCCAGCGAGGCGTGAACCACAGCCTGTCCAACATCGAGAATCGTCGCGCCATGCTCGGCAAGCGTGCCGGTAAGCGCAGAGGTCAATCCGGGCGCATCCTGGCCGGAGAAGTGAATCAGAAGAACGTGCTTCATACTGATTCCACTATACGAAGTGTGCGTGCAAATCAACGAATGTACGTGTAATGCCTCAGTTTGCATTGAGCATCTCAGAGGCTAAAGCCCATATCTTTGATTGTGCAGTTTTTCGGCACGACTCAAGCCACCCCAGCGAGCAAAGTTCGCTCGTTAGGGACCCCGGAAAGTCGTGCCCTGACACAAAGCAAATTCAGACTGAGACACCACCAATATATAGATAGACACGTGGAGAAAGCTCGATTTGCTTAAATCTGCTGCGAGCGCTGCACGCTGCTCACACCCGGCACGCGCCGTAGGCCGAGGACCATCTTGTTCAAGTGCCGCACGTCCTCGGCGTCCACAACAAACTCCACAATCGCTTCGCTGTCCTTCGACTGGCGCGTATCCACCCGGCGAATGTTCGTGTTGTCGTCGGAGATAACGGCGGTCAATTCCTTCAACATGCCCGCGCGGTCGTCGCAGTAAATCGTGATCCGCACCGGGAAGCGCTGCGTCGGTCCTGTGTGCTGTACCGGCGTCCGCGCCCACTCCACCTGGATGCGCCGATCGCTCTCGTAGAGCAGGTTCTGCACATTCGGGCAGCTCCGCGCATGAACCGCCACGCCCTTGCCGCGCGTCACATAGCCCACAATCTCTTCGCCGCGAATGGGATTGCAACATCGTGCGCGATAGACGAGCAGATCGTTCTGCCCTTCCACCTGCAGCGAATCCGAGCCAGTCAGGTGCAGCTTTCGCACCTGATCTGACATCCCGCCTTCGCCGGGCTTGGTTTCGACAGCCGGCTCAACCTCGTCAACATCCGCGTAGCCCGGCGCCAGTTTGTTCAGCACCTGGTGCGCTGAATGCTTGCCTTGCCCAAGCATCGCCAGCAGGTCGGAAGCCGTAGCCGCGCCATACTCACTCGCAATCCGGCTGAGATCCTGATCGTCTAGCTGGCTCAGCGGGACTTTGAATTTTTTAGCCTCGCGCTCCAGCAGCTTGCGCCCAATCTCGACAGCGCGCCGCCGTTGGTCTTCATTCAGCCAGTGCTTGATCTTGTTCCGCGCGCGCGGGCTTTTCACAAACGTCAGCCAATCGCGGCTGGGCTTGTGATCTTTCTGCGTAATGATCTCGACAATGTCTCCGGTGCGCAGCTTGGTGCGCAGCGGCACCATGCGCCCATTCACCTTCGTGCCCACGCACGTATGCCCCACGTCCGTGTGAATCGTGTAAGCAAAATCTACCGGCGTGCCATCCGCAGGGACCACCACAACCTTCCCCTTCGGCGTAAAGGTGTAGACCTCGTCGGGGTAGAGGTCCATCTTCAGGCTGGAAAGAAATTCGTTGGGGTCGGTCATCTCCTTCTGCCACTCAACGAGTTGCCGAATCCAGTTCAGGCGCTCCTCATCGCGCGTGCTCACCACGCCTTCGCCGGCCTTGTATTTCCAGTGCGCCGCAATGCCTTCCTCGGCAATGCGGTGCATCTCTTCGGTACGAATCTGCACCTCGAATTGATGCCCGCCATCGCCAATCACCGTCGTATGCAGCGATTGATAGCGGTTGGCACGCGGCATGGCGATAAAGTCCTTGATGCGTCCCGGCACCGGCCGCCACAGTGTATGAATCAGCCCAAAGACCGCATAGCAGGCCGGCACATCCTGCGTAATCACGCGAATGGCGAGGAAGTCGTAAACCTGATCGAAGGTCACCTTCGCGCGCTGAATCTTCTGGTAGATCGAGTAGAGCCTCTTAATGCGCCACTCCACGCGCGCCTCAATGTTGTTCTCGCGCAACTGCTCCGAGAGCGTGTCTTCCACCCCGCGCAAAAACTGCTCACCCTCCGCGCGCCGAGCTTCAACTTCGGCGGCCATCTGCTCGTAGCTCACCGGGTCGGTGTAGCGAAACGCCAAGTCCTCCAACTCGCCGCGCACTTTGCCCATGCCCAGCCGGTGCGCCAGCGGCGCGTAGATGTCCATCGTTTCGCGCGCAATCGCCTCCTGCCGCTCCGGCTTGAGGTGTTCGAGCGTGCGCATGTTATGCAGCCGGTCCGCCAGCTTGATCAGCACCACGCGAACGTCGGTGACCATCGCCAGCAGCATCTTGCGCACGTTTTCCGCCTGGCGATCTTCACGATTGGCAAACTGAATCTTGTCGATCTTCGTAACGCCGTCGACAATATGCGCCACCTGGTCGCCGAACATCGCCGCAATCTCTTCATTCGTTGCCGGCGTGTCTTCCACGGCATCATGCAGCAGCGCCGCCGCAATCGCCGTCGAGTCCAGCTTCATCTCCGCCAGCACCTTGGCCACTTCCAGCGGATGAATGATGTAAGGCTCGCCGGAAGCGCGCATCTGCTCCGCGTGATGCTCCACGCAGAACTCCCATGCCCGCCGGATCAGCGCAATATCGTCGCTTGGCCGGTTCGCCTGCACATGGCGAATCAGCCCCTCAAAACGCTCGTTGATTTTTTCCTGGGTATAAGCAGCGGGCGGGGTCTTGGCAGCCGAAGTGCTGGAGCCGGGAGCCGCAATCCTTCCCGTGGGAGCCGCCGATTCGGTGATTGGCTGCCGGACAGTCGCCATAATTCATTATAGTCCGCTTGCATTTCCAGCACATTCCGCCGTTTTTGCGCCGCATCGAGTGTGCCCGCCGTCACTGCCTGCCCACCCCGCGGCGGGCGTAGAGTCGCCTGCGGGCTTGGGGGGCTTCAAAATCACTCCTCGGGCCCGGAACCGAGGTTCGTATGTTCAACCGTCTCCTGCTTCTCGCTATGTTCATCTCGTGTGCTGCGGCCTTTGGATACAGCCAGCAATCCGGCGGCAAGACAATCCTCCCCGTGCGTCCAACCGACCCAACCAACGGCAAGCAGATGTATGTCAACTATTGCGCGCCCTGTCACGGCACTGACGGCCGCGGACACGGCCCTGTCTCGCCCGCGCTGCGCATTCCTCCCACCGACCTGACCGCGCTTTCCAGTGAGCATCATGGCAAATTCCCTGGCGCACGCGTTATCGCGGTGCTGCAATTCGGCACATCCGCGCCCGCCCACGGCACAGCCGAGATGCCGGTCTGGGGCCCCATCCTTGGTAATATGAACCACGTGAATCCCCAGGAGCGCGCCCTCAGGATTGCGAATCTGAGCCGCTACCTGGAGAGCCTCCAAACCAGGTAAAGCCGGCGGCCCATCTGCTCCCGGCGGTGGGAAGTTATGTCCAAGCCGCGCGAGCCAAAGAAAACCAGCAGCCGGAAGACGCCGGAGCCGCCCAAATCCCCCGCGTCTTCCGCTGCGCAAATGGGGAATGGGCCGGTCGCCGGAGCACGCATCAGCCGCCGCGCCGCCGACCGCCTTCGCAGCGGCCATCTCTGGGTCTACGCGTCGGACGTCGAGTCCATTACTGCCGACGAAGCTAATCCACCTGCGCTCATCCCCGTCGCCGATAACCGCGGCCTGCTGCTCGGCACCGCGCTCTTCAGCCCCACGTCGCAGATCACCCTGCGTCTCGTCAGCCGCGCTGAAATCACCGAAGCAGAATGGCTGGTACTCCTCGAAGACCGTCTCCGCCGCGCCGTAGAAAAGCGCCTGCCACTGTTAAGCAATGAAACCGACTCCTGCCGCCTCTGCTTCAGCGAAGCCGATCATCTCCCCGGCCTCGTCATCGACAAATACGGTGAGCTGGTCATTCTGCAACTGCTGGCTCGCGGCATCGATTCTGACGCCGTGCGTGATCTCTGCGTCCGCGTCCTGCACGAGACCTTGCAGCCCGCATCCATTCTTGAACGCCCCGACCCGCGCATCCGTGAGTTAGAGGGCTTATCCGCACCGTCTTTAGCGCCGCTCTGGTCTGCCAATGCAAACGAGCCCGCCACGCAAACGCTTTTCACGCTCAACGGCCTCAAATTCCACTTCGACGCCAACGCCGGCCAGAAGACCGGAGCTTTTCTCGACCAGCGCACCAATTATGCCGCTGCCGCTGAGTGGGCGCAGAAGCTGGGCACAACAGCACGCGCACTCGATGTCTGCACCTATCAGGGCGGCTTCGCGCTGCATCTCGCGCGCGTTTGCCAGCGCGTCACCGGCGTGGACGTTTCCCACGCTTCGCTCGAAGTTGCTGAAAAGAATCTCGCTGCTAATCGCGAAAAAATCTTGGCAGAAGTTGACTGGATCGAAGCCGACGCCTTCGATCTTCTGCGCGACTGGTCTGACGCGCGCGAAATCTTCGATACGATCGTTGTCGATCCGCCGGCCTTCGCCAAAACACGCCGTGCCGTCGAAGGCGCGCTGCACGGGTACAAGGAACTGAACCTGAGGGCGCTCAAAATGGTGCGGGCTGGAACGCATGGAGGCGGCCTGCTCGTCACTTGCTCCTGCTCGCATCATGTCGATTGGTCCGCGCTCGAAGGCACGGTAGCTTCAGCCGCTTCCGACGCGCACCGCCGCGTGCGCATCGTGGAGCGCCGCATGGCTGCGCCCGACCATCCCGTCGTTCTCAATCTGCCAGAGACGGAGTACCTCAAGTGCCTGGTCTTAGCTGTTGAGTAGTACGCCAGATCACGCGCTCCGACGAACTCCAAAGATGGAACCCAGCAGCCCGCGCGTCTTCCCCGCTGGGGCTGGAGTGCGCCGCTCCCGCTGGGAGAGCTGCTTCTGCGCCTCAATCGCCGCGCGCAGCCGTATGCCGGCCTCTGTCATCGTCGCCGGCTTTGGCTGCGGCTCCCGCGCCGTCAGCGGTACACGAGGCCGCTGCTGCGCGGGTTCAGGCGCAGGCAGCGCGCTCCGCTTTTTCGGCGCGTCCAGCACAGGCCGCTCCGGCGCAGCGTCAATTGCGGGCTGCGTGGATGGCAATTCCGCAGTCGCCGAGGTTGCGTGCATCTGGGCTATCATTTGCTTCACCTGCGCGCGCAACGCCTCTACTTCAAAGACGCAGGCACGCACATACGCCGAAACGCTTAAATGATTTTCCTCTGCGCGCTGGCGCAGCAGCGCACTCTCACTCTGCGTCATGCAGATCGAGGTGCGCGTCTTTCGTTTTTCTGCCGTAATCAGAGAGATTGTCGCGCTCTCTTTTACAAGAGCCGCATCCGGCACTCGCAAAGGCGCACTCTCGACCTGCTTCTTCGCCGGCGTGCGCAGCGCATGTTCGTAGCTCAGCGCGGCAATCTCGTCTGCCGATGCGCCATCTTCAAACACATCGCCCCGATCAAGTGACGCTTCGCTCGCGGGCTGCTCTGCCAGCTTCGCCAGAAAAGCGGCAAAGCTCTCTTCGGTGGGGGAGGGCGCAAATGCGGTCGAAGTCTGCATGAGCCGAGCTTAGCCTCGCGCGCAGAACCTTGCGCGCGAAAAGATGGGAGTTCTCTCACCAAGCGTTCAAAAACGGAACAGATTTATGAGTAGTTTCAAATTGAATTGCCAGTTTTATTTCGTTTCTGTCCAGAGAAATGTCATCTCATCCGCGTGATCCTGCACCTGCTGGTCCACGCTCACGCCCGCCGAGTGCCCACCGGCGAGCGAGTAATGCAGCAGCACCGGCCGCCCGCTCGCCGAATCCGCCTGCACCAGCGCCGTCATCTTCCGCGCGTGCAGCGGGTCCACGCGCGTATCGCTGTCGCCCGTGAAAAACATGATCGCCGGATACTTCGCGCCCTTCTTCACGTTCTGATAGGGCGAATACTTCAGCAGATAAGGGAACTGCTTCGGGTTATCTGCCGAACCGTATTCGGTCGTCCACTGTGGCCCCTGCTCGAACTTCTGGTAGCGCAACATGTCGAGCAGCGGATACCCGCACCACACCGCGCCAAACAATTCCGGATGCTGCGTAAATGCCGCACCCATCAGCAATCCGCCATTCGAGCGGCCCGTAATTGCGAAGTGCGCCGGCGTTGTGTACTTGTTGGCGATCAGATACCGCGCCGCCGCAAACCAGTCGTCAAAGACATTCTGCTTCTTCTCAAACATCCCCTGTTCATGCCACTTCTCGCCGTACTCGCCACCGCCGCGCATGTTTGGATAAGCAAACCAACCGCCCTGGCTCATCCACCACGCCCACTCCGGATTCCAGGACGGCGGAATGCTCAGATTGAAGCCGCCGTAACCGCTCATCAGCAACCGCACCGAGCCGTCGCGCTTGAGCCCGCGCTTACCGCCGATAAACATCGGCACGCGCGTTCCATCTTTCGACGTGTAAAAAACCTGCTTCAGCTCGTAGTCAGCCGTGTTGAAAGGAACCTGGGGCTGCGCAAAGACCTCGCGTTTGCCCGTCAGCGTGTCGAGCCGGTAAATCGTCGGCGGCTGAATAAACGATTGAAAGGTGAAGTAGCCGTAGCGCTCACCCGGCCGGCCGCTGATCCCGGAAGCCGTGCCTACTCCATCCAACTCAACTTTGCCCAGTTCCTTGCCCGCCAGCGTATACGCCGTGATTTCCGACTTCACATCATGCAGCCGGTGCACATACATCTTGTTGCCGACAATCGAAAAACCGTCCATCACATCCGTGGATTCAGGCACCACCGGCGTCCACGCATCCACCACCACGCCCGGATCGGCCTTGTAGATGCGGTAATTCGGCGCTTTGTAATCCGTCTTTACATACCACGCATTCGCCGCGCGAATCGCCAAGAAGCGCGCATCCACGCCCCAG
>JASHPD010000197.1 GCA_030038315.1 Acidobacteriaceae bacterium | reverse complement strand
CCCGATGCGGTCTTTTATCCCACCGGAGGCGGCGTCGGCCTGATCGGCATGTGGAAAGCCTTTGAAGAGCTTGAAGAATTAGGCTGGGTCAAACCTGGCAAGCGGCCAAAGATGATTGCCGTTCAATCCGCAGGCTGCGCTCCGGTGGTACGCGCCTTTGACGAGCACGCCCATGTCAGCCAGACATGGCAGAACGCCGCAACCTTCGCTTCCGGCCTGCGGGTTCCCAAGCCGTATGGCGATACCATCCTCCTCGACATCCTGCGGGAATCGCAAGGCATCGCCATCGCGCTGGCCGACGAGCAGATTCTGGCCTCCATCCTGGATTGGGCAAGGAATGAAGGCGTCTTTCTCTCGCCGGAGGGAGCTGCGGCCACTGCGGCTTACGATCATCTTCTCGCCTCAGGATTCCTCTCGCCGTCGGATCGCGTTGTCCTCTTCAATACCGGAGCCGGGCTCAAGTACACCGATGTGACCGCTGAGGCTATGGGACTGCAACGTCCCGCTGCGGTGTAATCCGGTTGCCGGCTGAGCGCCTTTGCCCTGGGTATTCTTGACGAGCGAGAAATCGCTCATGCGCTCGCATATCGATTCCGGCCGCTTCACCGGCCACTCGGAAACCAGGCTTTCCATTGGCCTTTTCATTTTTCCCGGCGGGCGGTCTTCGGCGCGGCTGAAGCCGTGCCCTGACACGGCGCAAATCGGAACAAACCGCTACCGGGAAGCCGCCTGCGGCTGCGCAGACGTAAAGAGGAACTTCGGCGCCGCGCCGAAGCGGACGGAGCCCTCGGCGTTGCTTGTCTTTGCGCCGCGCCGCACGCGGCTTTGCCCCAGCGTGAGGGCCGAGCCGCCGATCTCCGCCTCGGCAACCCAGCGGTCGAAGCGCGCAAGCTGCGCCGCATCCTGGCCCGGCGCGGAAATCGTCCCGCCGCGCCAGTCAAAGCTCAGCGTTCCTTTGGCGCTCGAAGCCAGATCGTCCTGCGTAAACCCGGCCAGATCGAGCTTGACCGAGCCGCGCACCGAGCCGCCTCTGGCCTTGATTCCGGCAAGCGCGCCGGCAAGCGCGGGATTGACCCCGGCGAACTCGGCTTCGATCTTATAGGCCGGCTTATCGCCCGCCGTCAGCTCGCCCGAGCCCTCGACCGTTCCGCCCAGCGCGCGAGCCTTGAAGCCGCTCAGCTCTGCGCCCGGCTGCCCGACGTGCAGATTGGCGCTGGCCGCGCTGAAGACAAACGGCCCGGCCGTGAAATTGTCCGCCCGCACCGTGCCATCCGCATCCGGCCACACCGGAGCCGACTGAAAGCGCCTGAGCAGCGTGGAGAGCAGCGTTCCCTGCTCCTGCGCGCCCAGCAGCGCGGCCTGCAATTTCTCCGCGTCCAGCGCGGCAAAGTGCAGCGTAAACCGCGGCGTGCACATCTCCGTGCAGTCCAGCGGCATTTCGAGCGTTGCCGTTCCCTTCACCGCGCCGGATGCCGGGCCGTAGCTGAACTCCACGGGGTTCCAGCGCGCCACGCCGCCGGCAAAGCGCAGCGTGGCGGAGGCGATATCGACCGGCACAGCGAGAAAATCAGGCTTCCAGTTGGCGTCGCGCAGCGTCACGGCGCCGGAGAGCTTCTTTGCGCCGGCTTCCGGCGCGGCCAGCACCGGCGTGAGCCACGGGCCTTCGATGCGGAGATCGACCTGCGCGGGCGCGCCGGAGAGCTGCGCCGGCACGCCGGCCTGCGCGATGCCCGCCGCGCGCGCCAGCTCACGCAGCCGTCCCAGCGCTGCCGCGCCGCGCACCTCGACGATAAAGCCGGACCGCGCCAGCTCCGCCGTCACATCGAGCGGCGCGGGCGCGCCGGCAGGGATGGCAAGCGAGGCCTCAAGCGATGGAGACTGGATCGCCGGAGGCTGGCCAGGCTGCGGCGGCGCGGGCTGGAGCACAAAGCCGGCAATCTCCACCGGCGCGCTCAACCCTTCGCCGGAGAGCCGGATGCGCGCGGCGGTAAAGCTCCCGCTGAGCGGATTGGCTGCGGCGGGCTTTGTCTTTCGCCTTGCCTTCCGCTTTGCGGGTAAAGAGCCTGCATTGGCCGCCGCGGGAGCGTAGGTCATTTCTCCGCTCAGCGAGCCGTCGGCCGCGAGGCTTGCAGCCATGTTGTCGCGCAGCGTGCGCAGCAGGTCCAGCGGCGCCTGCGCGGGCACGCGGTCCAGATCGAGCGTCAGGCGCGGATTGCCGGGCGCGGCGGGCAGGTCGCCGGTGAGCCGCACCCGGCCCGAGCCGACCGGCGAATTGCAGGCGATGTTCTCCGCGCCGCGCGCCTGGTAGTGGTAGAGAAAGGCGCAGGTGGCGTCGAAGTCCAGCAGCGAGGCCGGTTCGAACTCTTCGCGGTGCACGCCGGAAGCCTGCAGGCGCGCCGTGACCTGGGCCGCATCGGCGGTCCCGTCCACGTGCATCTCGCCGGTCATATTGCCGCGCCAGCCTTCATCGGAGCCGAGAACGAGGCGCGAAAGCTGCCCGAGCTGCGCCTCGCGCCAATCCAGATCCGCGTGAATCGGCATCCGGCTGAGCGCGGGAGCGGGATGGAGCGTGGCTTCGAGGCGTACCTCGCCGGTGTCGGCCTGGTCGAGGGCAACGTCCGTCCTGACCGGCTGGCCGCGCAGGCGAACGTGCCACGCGCCGTCCTCCTGCCACAGCGAGACGTCGGTGTTGACGAGCGAGAACGGCAGCTTTTCCGCGCCCAGCTTGATGTTGATGCGCGAATCCGTCGCCTCCATGTAAGGCAGCGGCTGCTTGTTGCCGCGGGCCGCGCGCGCATTCGGCCCCGCCGTCCTCAGCAGCGAGTCCACATTCCAGCGGCCGTTGGACATGCGCACCAGGTTCAGGCTGGCCTCGTCCACGTCGATGCGGTCGAGCGCGAGCTTGCCCTCCCAGAGCGAGAGCAGGCGCAGGTACGCAACAACAGTAGTGGCGTGCAGAACCGGCTCCGCGCCGTAGTCCGCGTCGGCTTCCACGGTGAGGTTGGTGAGCACAAAGCCCGGCCGCGGCAGCAGGCGCAGCTCCACGGAAGAAAGCCGCACGGGACGGCCGAGCGACTGCGAAACCAGCTCGGTGATGTGCTTCTTGTAACGGCTGATGCCGATGTACGGCGGTACGATGAGGAGCAGAAGAATGACTGCCGCGAGCGCCAGAATAGCCGTAAGGCGAAAGTGCCTGCGCACCCAGGAACGCCGGGCGGGCTCGGTCTCCGGCGGAATCTCGGCCGGTAAGTGATCCTGCGTTTCCGGCAGCGCTTGAGGCTCCGCTTCTGGATTCGGCTGAAGCTGCGCTTCTGGCTGGGGTGCGGAAGTCATTCCTTCCATCGTAATTCCGATTTCCGCGCCCTGGGCTATCGAATCACGTGGAAGGTCCGCGCCCATCGCGTGTCGGTGAAGAAGTGCAGGGCAACGTGCCCCATCCACGCGATCTGGCTGCCGACGCCGGTCTGCTCCAGTTGCCCGTCCTGCGCTTTGAAGGACCAGTAGTTGAAGAGCGGCCGGCCGATGATGTTGGCGCGCGGAACGAAGCCCCAGAAGCGCGAATCGGCCGAGTTGTGGCGGTTGTCGCCCATCATGAAGTACTCGCCGGGCGGGACGACAAGGTCGCCGTTGACGATGTGCGTGGGGAATTCTTCGGCCCAGGTGTCGGGGATGAGGTTGCCCGGCTCAGGAACCGGCGCAACCGCGGGAAATTCGTCGAGGAAGGTCTGTTCGTCCGGATCGACGGGAGTGTCGAGCCCGGTCTTGGCCAGCGGATACGGCACGCCGTTGATGTAGACGAGGCCGTCATGAAGGTGGATATGGTCGCCGGGAAGGCCGACGAGGCGCTTGACGAGGTCAAGGTACTGCGGCTGGCCGTTGGCGTCGGGGTCCGGAACGGGCTTGATGAAGACGAGAATGTCGCCGCGTTTTGGCTCGCGGTAATGCACAAACGGAGCCCATTTTGTCGGCGGCGAAAGCGTGATGCGATCCACAAGGACATGGTCGCCGACCAGCAGCGTGTTCTCCATCGAGCCGGATGGGATGACGTAGTTCTGGCCGAGAAAGGTGAGGATGAAAAGCCCGACGACCAGCACGGAGCAGATGCTGGCGATGAATTCAAAGGGAGTTTCTTCCACCCGCGTCTCTTTTTCGGCCGCGCCCTGCGTCTTCGGTTTCGTCATTGTCTCGCTCATAAAAAATCAACGCCGCGGGAGGGCGGCAAAAGTGCAAAACTCCTAGTGAATCACGTGGAAGGTGCGCGACCAGCGCGTGTCGGTGAAGAAGTGCAGTGCGACGTGCGCCATCCAGGCGACCTGGTTGCCGATGCCGGTCTGCTCCAACCGGCCGTCCTGCGCTTTAAAGGACCAGTAGTTGAAGAGCGGGCGGCCAATGATGTTGGCGCGCGGAACGAAGCCCCAGAAACGCGAATCGGCGGAGTCGTGGCGGTTATCGCCCATCATAAAGTATTTGCCGGGAGGCACGACGAGATCGCCGTTGACGACGTGCGTGGAGAACTCTTCGGCCCAGGCGTTGGTGATATAGCTGCCCGGCTCCGGCACCGGCGGCACAGCGGGAAATTCGTCCAGAAACGGTAGAATATTCGGGTTATCAGGCGGCACATTCAACCATGTCTTGGGAAACGGTTGCGCCACGCCGTTGATGTACACCACTCCGTCATGCAGGTGGATGTGATCGCCAGGAAGGCCGATGAGCCGCTTGACTAGATCGAGATACTTCGGCTGGCCGTTCACGTCGTCCGGCACCGGCTTTTTAAAGACGATAATATCGCCGCGCTTCGGCTCGCGGTAGTACACAAACGGCATCCACTTCGAAGGCGGCGAAAGCGTAATGTGACCGACGAGAACGTGATCTCCGACGAGAAGCGTGTTCTCCATCGAGCCCGAGGGAATGACCATGTTCTGCGCGATAAAGGTGAGGATGAAAAGCCCGACGACCAGCACGGAACAGATGCTGGCGATGAATTCGAAGGGCGTTTCTTCGACCCGTGCTTCTTTTTCGGCTGCGCCCTGCGTCTTTGCTTTCGTCATCGTCTCGCTCATAAAAAATCAGCGCCGCGCGGGGCGGCAAAGGGGCAAAAACCTTAGCGAATCACGTGGAAGATGCGGTTCCAGCGCGCGAACTCGGCCAGCTTGGCCGTGAGTTCCCTGTCGTGTCCGAGTCTATCATCCGGGGCCTGCTCGACATCGGTGGTCGAAGGCCGCCGCAGGGAGAAGTAAATCACCAGCGGCCGCGCCACGATGGCGTCGCGCGGAACAAGGCCCCAGAAGCGCGAGTCGTTCGAGTGATTGCGGTTGTCGCCGAGCACAAAGTACTCGCCCGGCGGCACCACCAGCTCGCCGTTCTGGACGAGGCGCTGCATCTGCCGCCACCAGTCGAGGTCGATGCTGGGGTCGGCGTAAACGCTCTCGGGAAAGTTGTCGCGCGCGGGATTGAAAGCCGCCGGCTCAAAGGCCGCGTAGGGCTCGTTGAGCGGCTGGCCGTTGACCCATACGCGGTCCTCATCGATGCGAATCCTGTCGCCGGGCAGGCCGATGACGCGCTTGACCAGCAGCGGCGGGCGCGGATGATGGAAGACCACAATGTCGCCGCGGCGAACGTCGCGGTAAGGCATGATCCAACGCGTCAGCTTTCCGGTGGGCGAAAAGATCTGCTTGTTCACCAGCAGAAAATCGCCGACCAGCAGCGTGTGCTCCATGCTTTCCGAAGGGATGAGAAACGGCTGCAACAGAAATGTGAGCAGAAAGAGCGCCACCACCAGCGTGCGCAGCAGCGAGGCGAAGGCCTCCGGCACGGTAGGCAGGTGCAGCCGCACCCGCGCCCAGACCGGAGCCGCGCCCGAAATTGCGCCTCGCGCCGTTGTGCTCATTCGGCAGCTTTCTCCCCTGTCCTGGCGGCTCTGGCGCTGCCGTTTGCCGCGGCGGCCAGTTTGTCCAGCGCGCGCCGAGCGGCGTCCTGCTCGGCGTGCTTCTTGGTTCTGCCCAGGCCGCGCGCCAGTGCCTTGCCCGGCTCGCCCGCGCCGATGGACCGCAGCCGCACCTCCACCAGGAACCGCTTGCGGTGATCCGGCCCGCTCTCATTTTTGACGCGATAGACCGGCGTTCCGGCGCGCGTGGCCTGCAAATGCTCCTGCAACGCGGACTTGTAATTGCCCAGCGCCGCGCCGGAGCGCATCTCGCGCGCAAGCTGCTCGGCCTCTTCGCCCATCACGCGCTGGCGCACAAAGGCGCGCACCGGCTCCAGGCCGCCGTCGAGAAAAAGCGCGCCGAGAACCGCTTCCATGGTGTTTGAAAGCACGGTGCTCTTGCGCCGCAGGCCGCTGCGGTCCTCGCCCTTGCTCAGGCGGAGGTAGCGGCCAAGGTCGATGGCTCCGGCCACCTGCGCTATGTGCTGGCGGCTCACAAGCTGCGCGCGCATCCGCGTCAGCTCGCCTTCGCTCCACTCGGGGTGGAGCTGGAAAAGCGCTTCGCCGACGACCAGGCCCAGAACGGCGTCGCCAAGGAATTCGAGCCGCTCGTTATCTCCCGGCCTGGGGTCTGCTGCTTGGGAATCGGCAGCCTGCGCCCGCGCGGAGCCTTTCTCATGCGGCCCTTTCTCGTGCAACCCATTCTCGTGCAGCCCTTTTTCGTGCAATCCCCTTTCGTGCAATAAAGACCGGTGCGTCAACGCGTGCTCCAGCAGCTCCGCGGCGGCAAACTCATGCCCCAGCGCCGCTTCCAGTCCGCTTATCTCTGCCGCCATGCGCCCATCTCCAGTTCCGGTTCCGGCCCTTCGAGTGTACCTGTTTTGACGCCCGCGAAAGCGATCCGCTGACAGCCCAGGCGCATCCCGTTTCAGCGTTGCGGCGTTGCGGGCTTTGCCGCTGGAGCGGACGGCGCGGCCGCATTCGAGCCCGGCCCCGCCGCGCCGCCCGAATCGCCCGAATCATCCTCCTCACAGGTGTGGCCGTTGACGGTATAGGGCTTCTTGACGCCGCGCTCGGCCGCCAGCCGCGTGTCGATCTGCCCGTCGCGGTTGGCCAGCGCCAGCTTGTACTCGCTCACCGCCTGGTCGCGGTCGCATTCGAGGTCTGAAAGCCGGCCCAGGTAGATATACGACCAGGCAATCAGGCGCGGTTCCCTGCTGGTGGTCGCCGTCGTCTGGAAGCGCGAGACCGCCTCGTCCGGCTGGCCCGAAAGCAACGCCACCCGCGCCAGGATGAAGTTGGCGCGGGCCGCGTCGGCCTTGGCCTGCGGGCTGCCAACGGGCTGCTCGGTGAGGAACGGCCGCGCAATCGACGCCGCATGGGCGATATCGCCGTTTTCGAGTTTCGACTCCGCCAGATCCAGTCCTTCGAGCTTGCGCGGCTGCGTCCGCGACAGCACCTCGGCGCTGTCGGACTGGGCGTCAAAGACGGTCTGCCGCGCGCGATGCACCTGCTGGTCCACGTCCATGCTGTACACCATCTCGCCGATGTCGTCGGTCAGGCTGGCCGGGTCCTTCTCAAACTGGACGAGCGTGTCGTAAAAATACTCCGTCAGCACAAAGCCCTGCTGCATGTCGTGCTGCACAAGGGCGCGCCGCACCGCTTCCTGCTTCAGCTCCACCTCGTGCTGCATCTCCTCATAGCGCGGCAACTGCGAGCGGTCTATATTCGTGGGAATCTTGTAGGCGGGAATCCCGGTGTCCATCGTCCGCGCCTCGATGGCCTTGATGAGGCACTCGATGGTCAGCGAGACCGTGTCCGACCGGAAGCGGAAATCGAGAGGCGCGTCGCGGATTTCCTTGAGGATGGGCTCCTCGCGGCCCAGCGCGTTGGTGCGCGAGAGCAGCAGCGGCTCGATGACGTAGTGCAGATAGGTGTGGCGCACGTCGCTCATGGGAATCCTGCCGTTGACCGGCGAAACCACGACAACATAATCCGAGCCATAGATGCGCGCGTTGACCGTCTTCGGCGAAAGCATCGGCTCGATGACCACCGTGAAGTGGCGGCCGCTGTATGTGGCCGCGGGCATCTTGAGATAAAGGTCGGTGCTGACAACCATGTTCGAGAGCGGATCGTGCACCTGGGCGATATCGTCGTCGTAGGAGCGGCGCAGCGTGAGCCAGATTCCATGCAGATCGACCGCCTCGGCAAAGGCCTTGAGCAGCGGGACCACGTCGAAGACCTGCGTGGCGTCCGGCGGCATCTCGGAAAGCTCCACGGAGATTTCGAGATCCGGCGGCTGCGAGAGGTAAAGCGCCAGCGAGATGTACTGCGAAATGTCCAGTTCGGTGCCCGTCATGCGGTGCTGGGCCACGTAAAGGCAGACGGCGTCGCGCTTGTTGCGCGCGTCTTCGCTTTTGGCCAGCGCCTGGTTCATCTCCTCGCGCACCTTCGCGCGCACGGGCGCGCTGTCGGCGAGGCCTTCGTCGTAGCCGCAGGCGTTGAGCATGGAGGCCATGAAGAAAAGCGGCTCGGAGCTGATGAGCGAGACGGTCGGCCCGGCGGGATCGATCAGCGAAGGGGCTTTTTCGCGCGGCATCTCCGGCCCGGCGGCGGACGACGAGGAGGAGGAGGAGCTTTGCGCTGCGGCGGGCGGAGGAACGGCTGCGAGCAGAATCAAGGCGCCGGCAAGCGCGGCGGAGAGCGGAAACGAGCGAAACAGCATGAATTTGACCCTGCTTTGAAGTCTAGTGAGACGCTGCGGCAGGGTCAAATGGAACGGGGCGGATTCCTGCTCATGATCCCGCCTACCATGCTCTCGAAAACCCGGGACCGGCATGGCTATCCTCGCGCAGCCGGCTGTTGACGCCCGCATGGACCTCAATCAAGCGGCCGAAAAGCCAGATCACATCGGAAAGGCGATTGAGATAAGCGAGCGCCTCCGGCTGGACCGCTCCTCCGCTCTCCGCAAAGCGAACGGCGCTGCGTTCCGCGCGGCGGCAGACAGTCCGCGCCATCTCGTAGGCCGCCGACTCGCGATGCCCTCCAGGAAGCGACCAATCGGCCAGGATACCTTCTGTCGCCTCAATCTCGTGGACCAGATCCGTCAGCTTGTCCACATCTTCGGCGGAGATCACGGGCGCTTTCTTCCTGCTTTCCGGCGGCATCGCCAGCGCGGACCCGACACGGAACAGCGTTCTCTGGATATCTTCC
>JASHPD010000196.1 GCA_030038315.1 Acidobacteriaceae bacterium | reverse complement strand
CAGGCTCCGCTCTCCGTGGACCGCGACCCGGTGCGCTCGCCGGATGCGGGCACGACGGCGCCATCCGCGGCGGCCGGCAATGTGCAGAAGCAGGGGAGCGGATACATTCTGCACACGAATGTCGAGGAGGTTGTGCTCAACGCAACCGTGGTCGGGCGCGGCAACCGGCTGGTGCAGGATTTGCACAAGGATGATTTTCAGGTCTTCGAGGACGGCGTCAGACAGACGATTGTGAGCTTCCAGCACACGGACCTGCCGGTTTCGATTGCGCTGGTGGTGGACAACTCCGGTTCGATGGCGGAGAAACGGCCGGGGGTGAACAAGAGCGCGCTAGACTTGATCGAGGCGTCGAACCCGCAGGATGAAGCCTTTGTGGTGAATTTTTCCGACGAGGCCTTCATCGACCAGGACTTTACCTCCAACATCAACCGGCTGCGCGACGGGCTTTCGCACATCGAGTCGCGCGGCGGCACGGCGCTCTATGACGCGGTGGTGGCCTCGGCGGACAAGCTGGCCGCGGACGCGAAGCATCCGAAGCAGGTCCTGATCGTGATTACGGACGGCGAGGACAATGCCTCGACGCTGAACCTGGAGCAGACGATTCACCGCGTGCAGGAACTCTCCGGGCCGGAGATTTATTCGATCGGGCTGCTCTACGGCGACGACATGAGCCGCTCGGAGAAACGCCATGCGCAGCGGGCGCTCGAGATGCTTTCCGCCGAGACCGGCGGGATTGCGTTCTTTCCCAGGAACATCCAGGAGGTGGATGATATCGCCGCCGAAGTGGCGCAGGACATTCGCAGCCAGTACACGATCGGGTATCACTCGACCAAACCGTACAGCGAGCCGGGCTTCCGGCGCATCGAGGTGACGGCGCAGTCGAAAGGCGAAGGCAAGCTGATGGTGCGCACGCGGACGGGGTACTTCCCCACGCCGCGCACGGCGAAGAAGACGGCCCAGGCTACGGGGCAGACACAGGAGCCTTACTGAACAGGGTTGGTCGGTGGGGCTGCGCGTTCGGCTCCGGCAGCTTCCATGGCGCGAATCAGCGCTTTATCCACCGTGGCGATGGGGAAACCCGTGCGCAGGCCGAGGTCGAGATAGGCGGTGTCGTAGACGGTGAGTCGGTATTGCAATGCGAGTTTCATGAATCGACCTGCACTTCTGGCGGGGAGCGGTTCCAGTTGAAAGTCGAGCTCTTCGATATCGGTAAGTAAGCGGCGGAGTTCCTGAAGCTGGACTCTGTTTCTACGATGGGCGATCAAAAGAACATTGGCAACTTCTAAAAGCTATAGGGAAGGGACGCGGACCTCGCGATTGCCGAGTGCCTGAAAAACCGCGATGCTGTACTGGCGGTCCAGCTCATCCTTCAGAATCCAGTTGATGGTTACAGAAGCATCGATAATCCAAGGGGTCAATGTTTGCGCCCTTCCTCAATCAGTTCCTTGACAGTGATTTCATTGAGGGAAATTGGAGAGTCGATGTACTGGCGCAAGTGCTCGATGGCTTCGCGGCGACGCCGCGAGCGGTCTGAGTCGTCGTCTTCCTTCGCGTGGATTCCCACGTGGATGATTTCATCGACCGAGCGGAAGCGGCCGCTGGCGATCTCCTGCTCGACCAGACGCTCGGTTTCGGGGCTGAGTTGAATGGCCATAACGCGCTCCGTATGGCAATAGGATGGCACATATCGCAGCTTAAGGCTATATTTCCGCCACTGGCTGCCGCTCGGGGTGATATTGCCTGTGCGCGCGATAAACTGGGAGGGATTACTCTTAGGAGCTGTTCCTTTTTCATGTCCGATTACAAGTACTCGACTCTTGCCGTGCACGCGGGGCAGCATCCCGACCCGCTGACCGGAGCGGTGAACGTTCCCGTTTATCTTTCCTCTACCTTTGAGCTGACCGGCGTCGGCACGGACCGCGGCTGGGATTACTCACGCGCGGGCAACCCGACGCGCGACCGGCTGGAGTTTGCGCTGGCCGCGCTCGAAGGCGGCCACAGCGGCCACGCCTTTACGAGCGGCATGGCGGCGATCGCCGCGCTGGTGGCGATGCTCAGGGCCGGCGACCACCTGATCTGCTCGCTGGATGTTTACGGCGGCACGGCGCGCCTGTTCAACGAGGTCGTCTCGGGCTACGGCATCGAGATCGAGTACGTCGATACGTCGGACCCGGCCAATGTCGAGAAGGCCATCAAGCCGAATACGAAGCTGATTCACCTCGAGACGCCGAGCAATCCGCGGATGGTGCTGAGCGATATTGCGGCGATTGCGAAGCTGGCGCACGCACGCGGCAACATTGAGGTGAGCGTGGACAATACCTTCATGTCGCCCTGCCTGCAAAGCCCGATCGCGCTCGGCGCGGATATCGTGATGCACTCGACGACGAAGTACCTGAACGGCCACTCGGACGGCATCGGCGGCGCGCTGATCGGCTCGAAGCCGGAGCACAAAGAGCGCTTCCTGCTGGTGCAGAAGGCCGCTGGCGGCATCCTGTCGCCGTTTGAGTGCTTCCTGGTGCTGCGCGGCATCAAGACCATGCCGCTGCGCATCCAGCAGCACGAGGAGAACGGCCGCGCGGTGGTCGAATATCTCTCGAAGCATCCAAAGGTGCTCACGCTGAACTATCCGGGGCTCAAGAGCCATCCGCAGTATGAGCTCGCGGTACGGCAGCAGAAGGGTTTCGGCTCGATGCTGAGCATGGAGCTCGGCTCGCGCGAGAACTGCGCGAAGTTTCTTGCGGCGCTGAAGATCTTCCTCAACGCGGAGTCGCTGGGCGGCGTCGAGTCGCTGGCCTCGCACTCGGCCACCACGACGCACGCTTCGGTTTCCGCCGAAGAGCGCGCGGCGATGGGCATTACCGAGGGCATGATCCGGCTCTCCATCGGCATTGAGGACAAGGAAGACCTGATTGCCGACCTGGAGCAGGCGCTGGCTTCGTTTTAACGCTTGAGTACTGAAATAAACGGCCTCGTCTTCGTTGGAAGATGAGGCCGTTTTGTTTAGGTGTCGTGTCCGGGGCTGGGTTTTATTCGGGCGGCGGTGTGTCATTCTGGTGAGTCATGGTGGATGCGGCGGTCGGACCGATGCTGTTGCTTGGGATTGACACCTGCGGGCCTTCGGGCTCAGTGGCGCTGGTGCGCCTGGTTGGCAACACAATCGACATCTTGTGCCAGGGCGAGCTGGAAGGCCGCACCTACTCGGCGCAGCTCGTTGCCACAATCGCCGATCTGCTCCAGTGCAGCGCCCTCAAGTTGCGGGAGGTGGGTTGCATCGTTGCGGTGAATGGTCCAGGGAGCTTTACCGGCATTCGCGTGGGGCTGAGCGCGGTAAAAGGACTGGCTGGCGGCGCGGGGATTCCAGTGGTTGCGGTTTCCCGGCTGGAGGCGCTTGCCGGCAAGGCCGGAGCCGTTGCGGCGGCGCTCGATGCGCATCGCGGCGAGGTGTTTCTGCGCGTGGAGAGCGGGGAACTGCTGGCCGGCGAAGAGGAATTGGCCGCGCTGGCTGCGCCCGAGCGAACGGCCGTTTGCGATGACGCCGCGAGGAAGCTGCTGGCTGCGAGCTGGCCGGGAGCTGAGCTGATTCGCGTGGGTGCGCCGACGGCTGCGGACGCAATCCGGCTGGCCGTTCCGCGCGTGCTGGCCGGAGATTTCGTGGACCTTGCGCTGCTCGATGGGAATTACCTGCGCCGTTCGGATGCCGAAATTGCCGCGGAGATTCATTTCAGCGGCGAGGCGGCGCAAAAGGCATGAACGCCGAAGCGCGGATTCGGCGCATGACGGCTGTGGATGTGGACGCCGCGGTCGCGCTGGCCGCGGCTTTGCCCGCGGCTCCGCAATGGGCGCTCGCGGCGTATGTGGCCGCGCTTGATCCCGCAATGCGTCCCATGCGCGTGACGCTGGCGGCAGAGACGGTGGACGGAGAGCTGGCCGGATTTGCCGTTGCTTCGTTTGTTCCGCCGGAGGCCGAGCTGGAATCGATTGCCGTTGCTGCCGCATATCAGCGGCAGGGAATTGCGCGGCGGCTCTTTGCCGGGCTTGCGCGCGAGCTAGCCGCGGCGGGCGTGACGGGCATTTTGCTGGAGGTGCGTGTTTCCAATGCCGCTGCGCTTGCAACTTATCGCGCGCTGGGATTCGAGCAGGCGGGCGTGCGGCGAAATTACTATGCAGAGCCGGACGAGGACGCTGTTCTGATGCGGCGAGGGATTCCATAAAAGCATGGCGATTCGAGCAGTGATATGGGATTTTGACGGGACCCTCGCTTCGTCGCTCAAAGGCATTGCCGCGGCGATGACGGAGACTTTGCTGGCATTTGGTTATCCTGCGCCGACGATGGAGCAGGTGCGCTCGACGATCGGGCTCACGCTGGAAGAATCCATGCGGCGGCTTACGCGAGGAGAAGCTTCAGAAGACCAGATCCCTCTGCTCGTTGCTAAATATCGCAGCCTGCATGAGGTAAAGGTCGCGCCTCTGACCACGCTGTTTCCGGGTGCACGGAAAGTGCTCGGCGTTCTGAAGAGCCGTGGGATTCTTTCCGTGATTGTAAGCAACAAGGGACGGCTCGGCCTCGGGCAACTCATGGACCAGCTTGCGATTGGCACGGATATCAGCTTTGCGTTGAGCGCGGACGATGTTCTCTATCGCAAACCGGATAGGCGGTTGTACGCGCAGCATATTTCGCCGCTCCTGAATGGCCTGCTCCCTGAGGAGATTTTGGTTGTTGGCGACACGGAATCGGATATTCGGTTTGCGCTGACCGCCGGGCTGAAGGTCTGTTGGGCGCAATATGGCTACGGCGATTCCGCAGCCTGCTGCGCGCTGCAACCCACACATACGATTGAAAATCTGGACGAGCTTGTGGCCATCGTCAATCAATACTGGTAAGCGATTGGCGGATGAGGGGACCCGAAATCCACAAGAAATCCCTTCCTTCGCTAATTTTTTCCGCTTGCAGCCGGCTTGGGTGCGGAGCTATATGTAATGGGTCTATAACACAAAGGAGGTTCCTATGGACGAAATCCAGGATTCGCTGAGCGAAGAACTGAACCGCCTGCACACCGAGCACAGCCGCTATGCCCAGCGGCTGGAGGAACTGATTCGGAAGCCGTATCTCTCCGTGGAAGAGCAACTGGAAGAGGTTCGCCTGAAAAAGTTGAAGCTTCACGCCAAGGATCTGATTTACGCGCTGGAACGCCGCACGGTTGCGGCTGTGGCGTAAGAGATCAGGCAGGAATTTCGGCGGTGCAGTGCGGGTTCAGAGCCCAGAAGTGGGCAGTGTGCGCTCAGCGAGGCTGGAGAGCGGGGCCGGAAATTTCTCATCTCCCCGTATAATCGTTGGGGACGATGGTACGCGACGGTTATATCTACGGTGTAAGCCTGTTAGTAGTAGCGGCGGCGGCGGTGTGGCTGACGGGCGTTTGGACCTGGGGCGTTGTGCCCGTGCTTCTGGCCGCGTTTTTCCTCTGGTTTTTCCGCGATCCGCACCGCGCAATTCCAACCGAGCCGGGGCTGATTGTCTCGCCGGGCGACGGGCTGGTGACTGAGACGGTCCGCATCGCCACGCCGCAGGGCGACCGCCAGCGCATCAGCATCTTTCTGAGCGTCTTTAACGTGCACGTGAACCGCGCGCCGATTGCCGGCGTGCTGAGCGAGGTGCGCTACCGGAAGGGCAAATACCTGAACGCGATGAATCCGCAGAGCGCCGAGAGCAACGAGCAGAACATTGTGACAGTGCGCGGCGAGGGCGTGGAAGTCACCTTCAAGCAGATCGCGGGACTGCTGGCCCGGCGCATTGTTTTCCATTACAGGCAGGGCGACCGCGTGGAGCGCGGCCAGCGCGTGGGGCTCATCAAGTTCGGCTCGCGCGTGGATGTGATCGTGCCCGCCGAGGCCGAGTTGCGCGTCAAGGCAGGCGAGCGCGTGCGCGGCGGCGCCAGCGTGCTGGCGGTTCTGACCGAGGGCGCGGCCGTTGCGCTGCCGGAGCCGGGAACGCGTCGCTCGGCGAAGGCCGGGTTTGGGGAGAACGGCTGATGCCTGGCAACGGCTCAGGACTCGGCGGAGGGCGCGACCCACGAGCGCAGGCACGCCTGCGGCGCGGCATGTACCTACTGCCCTCGCTTTTTACGATGGGTAATATCGCCGCGGGCTACTACGCCATTACGCAAGCGATTGCGGCCATCAGCTCCAGCGGTGACGCGCACACGCACCTCGACTGGGCGGCGATTGCGATTCTCTTTGCCATCCCTTTCGATGCGCTCGACGGGCGCATCGCGCGCATGACCAACACGGCGAGCGAGTTCGGCAAGGAGCTCGATTCTCTGGCCGATGTCATCACCTTCGGCGTGGCGCCGAGCCTGCTCGCGTTCATCTGGGGATTTCATTTTTTGCCGGATTCGATCCGGCCAGACTTGCGGCTGGAGCTTGTCAACGCGGGTGCGTTCATCTGCTTCGTGTACCTCATCGGCGGAGCCTCGCGGCTGGCGCGCTTCAACATCAGCCCCGACGCGCAGCCGCGCAATCCCGGCCGGCCAGGGCGAAAGTATTTTGTCGGGATGCCGATTCCCGCGGCAGCGTGGATGCTGGCGGCTACGGTGCACTTTTTCGGCGGCTATCCCTGCCAGGCGTGGTGGGTGGCGCTGGCGTGGCTGGCGCTGGTGGGCGCGTGCGGCTTCCTGATGGTCAGCACATGGCGCTTCTGGTCCGGCAAGGAGATCAATCTCGCCAAGAGCCATCCCTTCCAGATTCTGGTGCTGCTAGCGGTGGCGCTGTTTCTCATTGTGCGCTTCTCGCAGGGGATTCTCTTCGTGGCGGCGCTGCTTTACATGTTCTCCGGTATCTGGGCGCGTGCGGCGTATTCGTGGAGCTGGCGGCGGCGCAAGCGGCTGGACGACACCAGGCCGGCCGAGAGCGAGCCGGAGCATGACTCGCTCACGCGGCCCGTCCGGTTTTAGATTCTTGCCGGTTTTTCTGCATCCCGCTTTTCTGTATCCCTGTTTTTTGCATCTCAGACACAAAGGAAAAATTCGTGCACAAGATCGTGATTGCCGGGGCTTCGACGCTGCTGGGCAAGGAACTTAAGGACGCGCTTTCGGAGTCGCCTCTGGCGGCGGCCAACTTTACGCTGCTCGACGACGACCAGGGTCAGGGCCAGCTTGAGCAGGTGGGCGACGAGGTGACCTTTGTCCAGGCCGTCGAGCCGGATTCCTTCGACGGAGCCGATTTCACCTTTTTCTGCGGCTCGGGGCTCGGCTCAGAGGAACTGACGCGGCGGCACTGGCAGAATGCGATCCGCGCCGGGTCTACGGTTCTCGATCTCTCCGGCGCGCTCGCCGGGGAGCCGGGCGTGCGTGTGCGCGCGCCGTGGCTGGAAAAAGGGCTGGGCGCAAGCTCCGGCCCGGCCGATCTGCTCACCCAGGCGGTGGTTCCGGCGCATCCGGCGGCGTTGGCGCTGGGGCTTCTGCTAGGGCGCGTCGGTCAGGCCGCGCCGGTGCGGACGTGCGCGGCAACTCTGCTCGCTCCAGCCAGCGAATTCGGCCGCGCCGCGATGGATGAGCTGCACCAGCAGACGGTGAACCTGCTCAGCTTTCAGAGCCTGCCGCGGGCGATTTACGACGCGCAGACGGCCTATAACCTGCTCTGCGGCCTCGGCGAGAGCGCGCAGGCCAGCCTGGTTAGGCTCGAAGACCGGATTCGGAGCGATTACGCCGCGCTCGGCGGCGGCCGCTGGCCCGCGCTGGCGCTGCAGACGATTGCCGCGCCGGTCTTTCACGGCCATACCTTTTCGATCGCCGTTGAGCTGGACCGGGCCGTCGAGCTGTCCGCGCTCGAAGAGGCTCTGAGCGGCGATCACGTCGATCTGGTGCTGGAAGATACGGATTCGCCCTCGAACCTTGCCGCAACCGGCCAGAACGACGTGCTGGTGCGGTTGCGGCCGGTGGTCGAGGGGCGCAATCCCACGCAGGTGACGCGTTTCTGGCTCTGGGCCGCTTCGGATAATCTGCGTCTTGCCGCGCAGAACGCCGTGGAGTGCGCGCTCGATTTGCAGCGCCTCAGGCCGCAAGGGCTTGTACAGTAGCCGGCGCTAGCTGGCGCGCGGTGAAATGCGCGTCCACGCCTGCTCGATGAAGCTGTCGGTCATGCCGGCGATGTAGTCGGTGACGGTGCGGGCCAGGCCCTGCGATGCGATTTGCTCGCGGTGGTCTTCGGGGAGCAGGTTGGGGTTGGCCACGAACTCGGCGAAGAGATTTTCTACGATTCTTACGGCGTGCGCGCGGGTTTCTTCGAGATCGGGCGAGTTGTAGAGGTTTGCGTAGAGGAAGCGCTTGGCGGTTTTGCGCTCGGCTTCCATTGCGGGGCTGAAGGCGGCTAAGCGCTCCGGGGAGCGGCGCACATCGTCAAGCGTGGCAATGCCGGCTGCATCGACGCGGCGGCGGACTTCTGCAAGCAGGTCGGTGACGAGCGCATTCAACATGCGGCGCGTGGCTTCGCCGGCGAGCACGCGCGGCGTGGCGTGAGGGAACTTTGCGCGGGCTTCGTCGTGAAAGCCGCGAAAGAGCGGCACGCCCGCGTGGACGGCGTCGAGAGCAAGGATGCCGGAGTCGAGGCCGTCTTCGATGTCGGCGGTGAGGTAGGCGATTTCGTCGGCCAGATCGATAAGCTGCGCTTCGAGCGGCGGGCGCCGGTCAAGGAAATACCCGGCCAGCTCGGGATGCGCTTCCAGCGCGTAGTCGCGCGAGTGCTTGATGATGCCTTCGCGGACGCCGAGCGTGAGGTTGAGGCCGCGGAAGGCTGGATAGCGCTCTTCGAACCACGTAACAATGCGCAGCGCGTGCAGGTTGTGGTCGAAGCTGAGGCTGAAGGGCGCGAGCGCGCGGTCGAGCGCCGTTTCTCCGGCGTGGCCGAAGGGCGGATGGCCGATGTCGTGGACCAGCGCGAGAGTTTCGGTCAGTTCCACGTTTAATCCGAGCGATGTCGCCAGCGTTCGCGCGATCTGCGCCACTTCGAGCGTGTGCGTCAGGCGGCTGCGGAAGTGGTCGCCGGGCTTGCCTTCGGGAGCCTGCGTAAAGACCTGGGTTTTTCCGGCGAGGCGGCGAAAGGCCCGCGCATGAAGGACGCGCGCGCCGTCGCGGGCAAAGGGCGTGCGGTAGGCGTGCGGCGGCTCGGCGTGCGCGCGGCGAGTCAGTTCGCCTTCGTGCGGCACGGCGATGGCCGCGGGCAACGCTCCGGCTTGTGCGAGAACTGTGCTCATGGCTTCAGTTCGGTTATACCGCAGCGGGTGAGTGTGGCGAAAAGCAACTGCAGATCCTTCGACTCCGCGAGGCGCAAAGAGCGCAACTCGCTTCGCTCAGGATGACAATTCAAAAATGAGAATGACAGCATTAAGAGAATGGCCCGCGTTTCGATTCTGCGAAACGCGGGCCTTGCGATTGCTCAGGAATGCCGTGCGCCTCACGGCTTGGCGCTGTTCATGCCGTCTTCCTGGTCCTGCCGGGCCAGCTTCACGCGCGCGCTCTCCAGCTTCTTCTGCACCTTGGCCACGTCGCCGGGCTCAATGTCCACGGCGGCGGATTTGGCGTAGTTGTTCAGCGAGATCTGCCACTGCGCGGCGGCCAGCCGGATGCGGCCTGTCTTGTCATAGAGATCGCCCAGGTGGTCGTGCACCGTGGGGTCGGTCTGGGTGCGGTCCACGGCCTGACGCAGGTTGGCCTCGGCCAGCTCGTACTGCCCCAGCTTGAAGTAGGCCCAGCCGAGCGAATCGCGGAAAGCGCCGTTGGTGGGATCAAGCTGCACGGCCTTGCTGATGTACTTGAGCGCTTCGGGGAGCCGGATGCCCTTGTCGGCCAGCATGTAGCCGAGATAGTTGAGCGCGAGCGCGTTGTCGGGATCGAGACCGAGCACCTGGTGGAAGAAGTTTTCGGCCTGATCGAGATGCTTCTGCCGGTCGGCCAGCTCGCCGCGCAGGAAGAGCACGTTCACGCGGTCAGCCTTTTTCGTGGCGAGCGAGTCGGCCTTGTCCACGGCGTCTTCGGCATCCTTCCAGCGCTTCAGGCGGACGTTGATCTGCGCCAGCTCCTGCCACACGTTGCAATCGTCCGGCGTGTTGTTCAGCAGGCTCCTGGCGGTGCTCACGGCCTCGTCGCCCTTGCCGTCATCGACGAGCACGTCGGCCAGCGAGATCTTCAGGTCGCGGTTCTTGGGGAAGGCCGCAACGGCTACCTGCGCGGTGGAGACGGATTTGTCGAAGAGCTTCGCGTCGCGGTACATCTCGATCAGGCCCTGGTAGCCGCCGATCGCCGTATCGCCGCCCATGTCGATCATCTTCTGGTAAGCCGCGGCGGACTGGTCCACCTTGTTCTGCTCGCCGTAAACGGCGGCAAGATGCGCAAGGAAGATGCCGCGGTTGTTCTTTTCCTCGGCGGTGTAAGCGCCGTTGGCGTGCGAGGTCTGATCGACCATCTTGGCAAAGACGCCCGCCGACTCGTCATAACGGCCCAGCACGTCCAGCAGCAGGCCCTCGTCGTAGCCGGCTTCGAGGTTCTGCGGGTCGCGCTGGCGCGCCTCGCGCACCGCGGTCAGCGCATCCTCATACTTGCCCTGCTTGCGCTCGATGTCCGCGGCGCGGACCAGCGAGTTGGCATCGTCGGGATCGGCTGCGGCCAGGTCCTGGTAGGTCTTGAGCGCCGCATCAAGCTGGCCGTCGCTTTCGAGCGCCTGCGCCAGCGCGCCCAGCGTCTGCGGGTCGCCGGGCTCCAGGTCGTCGGCGCGCTGGTAGGCGGCGATGGCGTCCTTGGGTTGCTTGAGCTGCTCATAGGTCGCGCCCAGCGTGAACTCCATGCGCGGCGTGCGGTCGGCCTCGGGAACGGACTCGATGATTTTGGCCGCCTGCTCCACATTGTTGTTCTCGACGTAGACGCGGGCGAGGTTGAGGACGACCTCTTCGGACTCGGGCTCGATGTTGCGCGCCGCCTGGAACTGCTCTTCGGCTTTGGCCTGGTCGTGCTTCATCAGGAAAAGCTGGCCCAGCACCATGCGGTCTTCCACGCTCTTCGGCTGGAGCGTGACGATCTTCTGATACTCCGCAATGGCCTGTTCGAGCGCGGTGCTGCTGGAGCCGGAGGATTGCCCGCCGGAGCTCTGCTCGCCAAGCTGGCGCAGGTAGATGCGGCCCAGCAGCTTGTTGGCGTCGATGTTGTCCGGCGCATCCTTCAGCACGATGCGCGCGGTGTTCTCGGCATCCTGCGTGCGCCCGGTGCGGAAGTAGAGGTCGGCAAGGCCGTTGTAAAGCTCGGGCGAGCTGGGGTCGGCGTCAAGCGCCGCCTTGTACTCCTCGATGGCGTGCTCGACGAACTCCGGCCGGCCGGTGTTCATGGCCTCGTCCTCGTAGATGCCGGCCATGGCCGCGTGGAAGTAGGCCTGGGAGCGGTTGGCCTGCGGCGACGGAGCCGGATTCGGCGCGGCTATGCTCGGCGTGACGGGCAGGGCCGGGGCAGGGCTCGCAGAACTCTGCGCGGATGCGGCAAACGGAAGAACGGCAAAGGCGGAAGCGGCGAGCGACAGCCCTAGAAGCGGCAAACGATGCTGGGTGGTCATCATCACGAAAGGGGGAATCCTGACCTCTTGCCGCCCTGGCCAATGTGCCAAAGCCCAAAGAGGAGACGGGCTCCTGTTCTTTAGAGACGATTGTACGCGCGATTGGGTGCGGGCGCATACTCCTCGCAACGATTTCCAGCCCGGGATTAGCGAAAATCGTTGCGGAAACGGGAGCGGAAGTGCAGTTTTTGCGGGAGATACGGCTCGGCTGAACGAGATTCAGGTTCGAGCGATGTGGAAGTCTGCGAAGGTGAAGCCGTCGCGGGTGACGATTTCTCCCGCGGCGATGGGCAGCGGCGCGGAAAACATCGGTCCGGCGTAGACGCAGGTGTGGAATTCGCCGCGCTCGCCGCAGGGATCGGCGCCGGACGGCAGGTCGCGCAGAAGATTCAGGTCGAATTCGCGGCCGGCGAAGGTTGCGGGCAGTTTTTTCGGATCGACGCAGGAGAGCCGCGCGCGAAGGCCGCCGGCAATCATCTCGCGGGCGAGCGAGTCGGTGGGAATCTGCCAGAGCGGAAAGAGCGGCTTGAGGCCGGTGAGCGCGAGCTGGCGCTCGCGGTAGGCGCGTACATCCTCTAAAAACAGGTCGCCGAAAGCTACGGATTCGACCTTTTCATCAAGGGCGCGCTGGCATATCTCGGCCATGAGCTGCTCGTAGATTGCATTCGAGCAGGGCCACGGGAGCGGGACAATCCAGAGCGGCAACCCGGCCGCGGCGGCCTGCGCTTCGAGAATCGCGCGGCGCACGCCGTGCATGGCTACGCGATCGAACTCGGCGTTGACCGTGGTCAGCAGCCCGCAGATCTCGATGGCCGGATCGCGGCGCAGCACGTGAAGCGTCCAGGCGCTGTCTTTGCCGCTGCTCCACGAGAGGAGAATGCGCTTTTGGGTACGGTCCATGAATTCATCAATGCCGGAAGTGGCGCATTCCGGTGAAGACCATCGCCACGCCGAGCCGGTCCGCAGCGGCAATTACGTCAGCGTCCTTCACCGACCCTCCCGGCTGGATGACGGCAGTGGCTCCGGCTTCGACAACGGTTTCCAGGCCGTCCGGAAACGGAAAAAACGCGTCCGAAGCGGCCACGGTGCCCTTGAGCGGCAACACGGCCTTCATCGCGCCGAACTTCGCCGCATCCACGCGGCTCATCTGGCCTGCGCCTACGCCGACCGTTTGACCGTCGCGGGCGTAAACAATGGCGTTTGACTTGACGTGCTTCGAGACGCGCCAGGCGAAGAGCAGGCTGCGCAGCTCCTGCGCGGAGGGCGGGCGTTTCGTAACGATTTTCAGCTCCGATTCCGTGATGCGGCCCGTGTCCGCGTCCTGCAAAAGCAAACCGCCGGAGACGTTTTTAATAACCGGCCGAGACGGCGCGGGCTTGATTTCGACGAGGCGCAGATTCTTCTTCGCGGCAAAGCGCTCTTTGGCTTCCGCGGTAAAGCCCGGTGCGGCAATCGCCTCCACAAAGAGCTTCGCGATCTCTTCCGCCGCTGCGCCGTCCACCTCGCGGTTGATGCCGAGGACGCCGCCGAAGGCTGAGACAGGATCGGCTGCGAGAGCTTTTTGATACGCCTCAAGCACGGTTGCGCCGGTGGCCGCGCCGCAGGGGTTGGTGTGCTTGATGATCGCCACGGCAGGCTGCT
>JASHPD010000195.1 GCA_030038315.1 Acidobacteriaceae bacterium | reverse complement strand
CGTGCTTTAGCCCCGAAGGGAAGTTTTTGCAGACTGCTTCTCTGCCTACGGCCGCGGCCAGCGCGCTTGCACCGTGGTGGCAATCCCGCCGCGCGGACGGAAGACGCCTTTCACCACAGCCCACACCGGATCGGTAGCCTTCACCACGTCTTCCAGAACCTGGTTGACGATGTTCTCCTGAAAGATGCCCAGGTTGCGATAGCTGAAGAGATACTCCTTGAGCGACTTCAGCTCCAGGCAGCGCTCGCGCGGCATATAGCGGATCGTCAACGCGCCGAAATCGGGCAGGCCGGTCTTGGGGCAAACGCTGGTCAGCTCCGGGTCGTCGATCTCAATCTCGTAACCCGGAAACTGATTCCTCCACGTTTCAATCGCGGGAAACTGGAAATCGAGGCCGGCCTTGGCGTGGTCGTCGGTGTAGCGGGCTTCTGCGCACATAATTTGATTGTACGGGCTTTCTTTCCTGCTTCCGCGCAGACAGGGCGCGCATTGCGGATCGTCCATGGCGCCCGCGCCGAGCTCTGCTGCCAAGTTGTGCGCGCGCAAGGATTTTTCCGCGCCCTTTGCCGCGGAATTGAGTCAGATATACTGACTCAGGTT
Organism: Acidobacteriaceae bacterium; assembly: GCA_030038315.1. Lineage (GTDB taxonomy): Bacteria > Acidobacteriota > Terriglobia > Terriglobales > Acidobacteriaceae > Telmatobacter. The sequence continues at coordinate 4,295 of JASHPD010000195.1, read as the reverse complement.
AGGTGCATGGCACAGGAAAGAAAGCAACTGGACTGGCGCTGGGTGTGGGCCGGCGCGTTCGTCATTCTGGTTCTCCTCTTCTTCGCGGTCCGGTCGCTCACGCGCGAGCGGTTGCAGGTTCGCGCGGTGCAGGTCTCCCGGCAGGAGCTGGTGAGCATTCTGAGCACCAACGGCCGCGTGGAGCCGGAGGAGAATTACGAGCTGCACAGCCCCTTGGCCACCAACGTAAAGGCCGTGTATGTGCAGCCGGGCGACGCCGTTCCGGCGGGCAAAGTCCTGGCCGTGCTCAACGATGTGGAGGCGCAGGCGCGCGTCGCCGCGGCGGAGAGCGGCGTCAAGTCGGCGCAGGCAGCATTCGATGCGGTCGCGCACAACGGCACACTGGAGCAGCGGCAGGCCTCACAGGCTGAAATTGTTCAGGACACGCTGAGCCGCGACCAGGCGCAGCACAATCTGGACGCTCTGGTAAAGCTGAACGCAACCGGCGCGGCCTCGGCCAGTGAAGTTGCCTCGGCGCGGCAGCAGCTTGCCGGCGCGCAGGCCACGCTCGATGCTGCGCAGGCCGGCGCGCGCAATCGCTACTCGCCCGCCGACATGGCCCGTGCGCGCGCGGCGCTGAGCGATGCGCAGGCAAATCTTGCGGCAGCGCAATCGGTGGAGGCGCAGACAATCCTGCGCGCGCCGATAGCGGGCACGGTGTACAGCATGGATATTCAGCCCACGGTTTTTGTGCAGGCCGGCGCCACGCTGATGCAGGTTGCCGATCTGCGCCATCTGCGCGTGCGCGCCTACTTTGACGAGCCCGACGTAGGAAAGGTGGCTGTCGGGCAGCCGGTAGTCGTCACCTGGGACGCCAAGCCGGGACTTTCATGGACCGGACATATTGAACGCGTGCCCGCAACCATTACCAACTATCAAGGAACGCGCAACGTCGGCGAGGTGCTAGTCTCGCTCGACGGCCCGGACGGCCAACTGCTGCCGGACACCAACGTCACCGTAAAGGTCACCACCTCCAGCCAGGCCAACACCCTGAGCGTGCCGCGCGAGGCTCTGCACAGGGAAGGCGGTCAGGACTTCGTCTATCGCATTGTGAACGGCCAACTGAAGCGCGCGCCGGTAACCACCGGGACCGTCACCATAACCGATGCGGCCATTCTCTCCGGGCTCAAGGAGGGAGACTGGGTGGCAACAGGCTCCATCAGCGGGCAACCTCTGCAGGAGGATATGCCGATCAGGAAAGTGCAGTGAGAAAGCTGGCCGCATTTGTGTTGGCCCTGGCATTGGGCGCGGCCGCGTCCGTCTCTGCGCGGGCGCAGGAGAACGGCCTCGTCGCCGTGAATGCCGCATTGCAGGCGGGCGAGGCGGATCACGCGCTCGCGCTGCTCTCTTCGCTTCCCGCCGCGCAGGCGCAAAGCGCGGAAGCGCACAATCTCCGCTGCCGCGTCCTGTATGCACTGGGCGAGTGGGACCAGGCGGCAAGCGAGTGCGCGCAGGCCGTGCGGCTTGACGGGCAGAGCTCGGATTACCATCTATGGCTTGGCCGCGCGCTGGGCGAGCGCGCCTCGCGTGCATCCTTCCTCAGCGCTTACGGACTGGCCAAGCGCACGGTGCAGGAGTTCCAGCAGGCGGTGCAGCTCGACCCGCGCAATGCCGCAGCGCTGGCCGATCTCGGCGAGTTTTACAGTTCCGCGCCCGGCGTAGTGGGCGGCGGAATGGACAAGGCCGAAAGAGTGGCGAGCGAGCTTGACCGCGTCGATGAGGCACGGGCGCACGAGCTGCGCGCGCGCATCGCGGAGGACAACAAGGATTACGCCACGGCGGAGCGCGAGTTTCGCGCCGCAATCAAGGCCAGCCGCCAGCCAGCCTTTCAGTGGATGACGCTCGGAAATTTTCTGCGCCGACGGCAACGACTGAGTGAGATGCAGGCAGCCGTCGAAAACGGGTATTCGCTGGCGATGCGCGACCGTCGCGCCGCTGTCGCGCTTTATAACGGAGCCACGGTGTTGATTCACGCCGGGCAAAATCTGGGCCTGGCCGCGAAGATGCTTGATGCTTACCTCGCAAGTCCGCTCAAGACCGAAGAAGCTCCGGCATTTGTGGCGTACGTGGCGCGGGCGCGCGTCGCCGCGCAGCTTGGCGACAAAGCCACGGCCGAGCGCGACCGCGATGCGGCATTGGCGCTCGCCGGCGAGTACAGGCCCGCGCGGAATTTGAAATTTTGACCGGAACCACACACGTGAAAATCGTCCCAACTCGTCCGGCGCTGATTGCTTCCCTGCTCTTCGCGGGACTGCTGTTCGTCCCTGCGCGCCTCCACGCGCAGGTTTCGCTGCGCACCGTCGTCGATCTCGCCCAGCGCAACTCCAGCTCGGTCAAGCTGGCTGACGCCGATGTGCGCAAGGCGCAGGCCGCGCTCGCCGAAAGCAAGGATGTTATCTTTCCTTCGATCCTCTTCAATACTGGCCTTCCAGTATTTCCTGAAGTCGGCTTCACCGGCCAGCCTCCATCCATCTGGGGCGCAACGGTCCAGTCGCTTGTCTTCAGCATTCCGCAGAAGCACTACGTAGATTCGGCCCGTGCGGGTTTCAATGCAGCAGGAGCGCGCCTCAAAGATGCGCGCGAGCAGGCCGCTTTAGACGCCTCGACCGCATACATCGAGCTGGACACCGTGAACCAGGAGCTTGCAGCCGCCAATCAGCAGAAGGCGCTCGCCGACCGCCTCGTCGAAATCGAGCAGCAGCGCGCCGAAGCCGGCATCGATCCATTGAGCGCACTGCTCGAAGCCAAACTCACCGTAGCCCAGCTCAAGCTGGCGCGCCTGCATCTCGAAACGCGCGCGGCAACGCTCTCCAAGCAGCTTGCCGTGCTCACCGGCCTGCCCGATGGCTCGATCATTCCGGACCACGCCAGCATTCCCGAGATTCCACAGGTAACCGGCGATATGTCCGCGCACACATTGCCCGGAGTTCAATCCGCGCAGTTAATGGCGCTCTCCAGTGAGCGGAAGGCAAAGGGCGATCAGGATAGGAATTTCTGGCCGCAACTCAGCTTCTTTGCGCAATACAACCGCAATACTACGCTCCTGAACGACGTGAATAGTTACTTTAGGAAGGATCTCCCCGCAAACAACTTTTCGTCTGGTATCAGTATTTCCGTTCCGTTATTTGACATATCGCATCGCGCCAAAGCCCGCGAGTCCGCCGCAGACGCATTACGCGCCCGCGTAGAAGCCGAGCAGGCCGAGAATCAAAATGACGTGCAGATCACGGAACTTACCGGAACCCTGCGCGAACTCGGTACGCAGGCCGAAATTGCGAGTCTAAAACAGCAGATCGCCGCCGAGAACCTGAAGACCGTGCAGACGCAACTGCAAAACGGCAATGGCACAAGCTCTCAACCGCAGCTCTCTCCAAAGGCCGACCAGCTTGCCCGCATCGACGAGCGGCAGAAATACGAAGATGCCCTCGAAGCCGGTTTCGACCTGGCCCGCGCGCGCCTCGAACTCCTGCGTGCTCTGGGACATATGGAAGATTGGCTCAACGAAGTCCACGGAAAATAACAGCGACAGTACCGTTCTCGGTCCCAAATCCCTAATCCCTGTGTTTCCGAATTTACCAAATGGTAAAATAAGTGAGATGCCTATGCCTCTGAAGACACTGTTTTTGAACCCTCCGTCCTTCGAGAACTTCGACGGCGGCGCCAGCTCGCGCTGGCCGGCAACACGCGAGATTGAGTCCTACTGGTACCCGGTCTGGCTCACCTATCCCGCGGGATTGCTCGAAGGCTCGCGCCTGCTCGATGCGCCTCCGCACCACATCTCCGCGCAGGAAGTCATCGAGATCTCGAAGAGCTACGAGTTCCTCGTGCTCTTCACCTCCACCGTCGGCTGGGAGGGCGACCAGCGTCTCGCCGAGGCCATCAAAGCGGCAAACCCATCGATCCGCGTAGCCTTCGTCGGCCCGCCGGTCACCACCGACCCCGACCGCGCGCTGCGCGAGTGTTCCGCTCTCGACTTCATCTGCCGCCGCGAGTTCGACTACTCCATCGTCGAGTATGCCAGCGGCAAGCCGCTCAACGAAATTCTCGGCATCAGCTACATCAAGGACGGCAAGGTGGTGCATAACCCCGACCGCCCGCAGGTCGAAGACCTCGACGCGATGCCGTGGGCCACGAAGATTTACAAGCGCGACCTCGACGTGACGCGCTACAACGTGCCCTTTCTGCTTCACCCTTACATCTCGCTCTACTCCACGCGCGGCTGCCCGGCGCAGTGCACCTTCTGCCTCTGGCCGCAG
>JASHPD010000194.1 GCA_030038315.1 Acidobacteriaceae bacterium | reverse complement strand
CAATCAGGGGCGCTGTCTGGTTGCGCACGTAGTTCTTGGTCGCGCAGCCGGTCACAGCAAAAAGCACAAGCGCCGAAGCGCCAATTCCCATACGAAGATTCATTTGCTGGCCCTCCCGCCGCCGTCAACGTACGCAGCAGCGTTCTCTTCTATGCCGAAGAAAGAGCATCCGCCGTGCCAAACCCGGAAAAACAGATCAATACAAAAAGAATCAATAAGTTAAGTGAAGAAATCTGCCCCGGAGCTCCAGCCAAAGGTATGTAATCTTTACCCACTCCGTAACTTTTTGACAGGGAACAAAGAACAGGGATCAGGGGTTAGGGAACAGGGATCAGGGAAAAGCAAAAGCTAAAGACAACTGCAGATCCTTCGACTCCGCGCGGAGCAAAGTACGCTCCGCGCTGCGCTTAGGATGACAACTTGAGAGGGAGGGTCTTTCTAATCCCTGTTCCCTAACTCCTGATCCCTGCGCGGCGGCCCGATAATCTAAAAGAAGGCACAGAAGCCAGACGCCGCCGCAATGGACCTCTACGAGAAAATCCGCACGCTCCCCACCCAACCCGGCGTCTACCTCTACAAAAACGCCGAAGGCCAGGTCATCTACGTCGGCAAAGCGAAGAATCTCCGCTCCCGCGTGCGGTCGTATTTTCTTCAAGCAGCGCAAGCCAACGCCAAGACCGGCTCACTCATGCGCGAAGCCGTCGATCTCAGCTACATCCTCGTCGCCAACGAAAGCGAAGCTCTCGCGCTCGAAAACAACCTCATCAAGCAGCGCAAGCCGCGCTTCAACATCCTGCTCCGCGACGATAAGACCTACCCCTACGTCAAGCTCACCCTCGCCGACCGCTACCCCAAAGTCTTCGTCACCCGTCGCCTGCGCAAAGACGGCGCGGCGTACTACGGTCCATACTTCCCCGGCAATCTCGCCTACCGCATCGTCGAGCTGATCCATCGCAGCTTTCTCATCCCAAGCTGCAAAGTCGATCTCTCGCGCTACCATCCCCGCGCCTGTTTGCAGTACTACATCCACCGCTGCCTCGGCCCATGCGTAGAAGGCCTCACCACGCCCGAAATCTACAAGCAAGCCGTCCGCGACACGCAAATGCTCCTCGAAGGCAAAGCCGCCGAGCTTGAGCACGCGCTCACCGCGCGCATGATGGCCGCCGCCGAGTCCGAGCAGTTTGAAGCCGCCGCCCGCCTGCGCGACCAACTCGCCACCGTCCACCAGTTGCAGGAAAAACAGCGCATCGCCACGACGGAGCTCAACGACGACGCCGACGTCTTCGGCTATCACTTTGAATCCGGCGCACTCGCCGTCAATCTCTTCCACATGCGCCACGGCAAAATCGTCGATCGCCGCGAATTCTTCTGGGAAGACCTGCCCGATCTGATGGAAAGCCTCGCCGGAGAAGCTCAATCCGGCACAGAACTGGGTGCCCCAGGTCTCGATTCTGAGACCTGGGAAAGCACGGACGCCTCCTACACCGCCACCGACCTCTGGACGCTGAACGAATCCGGCTTCAACTCCGGCCAGGTCTTTTCCGCCCTGCTCAAGCAGCTCTACATCGACCAGCCCTACGTCCCGCGCAGCATTCTCATCCCCGCCGACTTCCCCGACCGCGAATCGTTGTCTGCATTATTAAGCGAACGCGCCGGTCATCGCATTGAAGTCGCCGTCCCTCAGCGCGGAGAAAAACGTTCCCTCGTCGATCTCGCCGGCCAGAACGCCAAGCAATCCTACGTGCAGCGCTTCCGCGTGCTGGAGCCCTCGCAGAAAGCCATCAAAGAAGCCCTCGCCGACGCACTCATGCTCCCCGAGCTGCCGCGCCGCATCGAGTGCTTCGACATCTCCCACATCCAGGGCGCGGAAACGGTAGCCTCGCTAGTCGTCTGGGAAGACGGCAAGATGAACAAGAGCGAGTACCGCAAATTCAAAGTGATGACCGTCCTCGGCGTAGACGATTTCGCCTCCATGCACGAGGTCGTCTCCCGCCGCTACAAGCGCCTCCTCGAAGAGAACAAAGCCAATCCAGTCGAAAACAAGCCCATGCCGTCGCTGGTCCTCATCGACGGCGGCCTCGGCCAGCTCCGCGCCGCAGCATCCGCGCTCGAAGAGCTAGGCCTCACCACGCAGCCGCTAGCCTCCATCGCCAAAAAAGAAGAGATCATCTACCTCTACGGCAACGAAGACGAGCCCGTAGTGTTAGACCGCCGCTCGCCTGTGCTGCATCTCGTGCAGATGATCCGCGACGAAAGCCATCGCTTCGCCGTGGACTATCATCGCCAGCGCCGCGCCATGCGCGACCGCAAGAGCGAGTTGCTCGAAATCCCCGGCGTAGGCGAGCAAACCCGCCAGCGTCTAATCGCCCACTTCGGCAGCCTGCGCGACGTGCAAAACGCAACGGTAGAATCCCTCTCCGCAGTCGTCACCAAAAAAACCGCCGAAAACATCTGGCGTCATTTCCATTCCGAGACTGTTACTAGCGACCAGCCGGCTTAAACCTGCGGTCTTCATAGAAACCACTGCTCAAATCAAACAAATTGCATATACAATAAAACCGTGGCGATCATCTACGATCCGGCCAAGAATGACCGAAACATTCGAGAACGCGGATTGTCCTTCGATCGCGTGGAAGACTTTGACTTTGCGACGGCACACTATTTCACGGAGGTCCGCAAAGGCGAAGTGCGACGCGTGGCAGTAGGGTATCTGGACAAACGGCTTCACCTGCTCTGCTACATTCCGAAGCCGGACGGAATCTGGGTCATCAGTTTCCGCAAGACCAACGCGAGGGAGGCAAAGAAATATGGCAAAGCGCAAACCATTGACTGATGCCAAAGGCGAAGTACGTGAGTTGACCGCCGAAGATGCTGCGCACGCTGTGCCATTTTCCGCCCTGCCTGAAGCTGAGCGAAAGATGCTCCTGTCCCTGCGCAAGCGCGGTCCGCAGAAAGCTCCGCGCAAAGTGCCAATTTCCATTCGTCTCTCGCCCGACGTAGCAGCCGGCCTTCGCGCCACCGGTTCGGGATGGCAACACCGCGCCGACGAGATATTACGTTCATGGTTATCGCGGAATCATTCCAATGCGGTCAGAACATAGCTTTTCAACACACAATATGATGGTCCGCCTTGCGGAAGAACCATAGCCGCAATAAGCTCATCACTGGTTGACCCAGTGGATGGTGGTCTTCCCTTTTGGCGCGGACTCGCTCGTCATGATGCGCCGAACCACCTTTTCGATATACCCGCCGCCGTCGAAGGCGCCCACTGGAATTGGACCAATAAAGTAAATCGTCCCTGCGCTGCCCACCACAATCGCCAGCGGAAACTCCTGCGCGCCGAAGCTCTGCGCAGTCGTGGCAGGAACTTCCAGCGTTGAAGTTCCCTGCAGCTCCTTGAGATAGGCCGCATGTGCATCCTTGTCGGGAATCATCGACGTATCTTCAAAGACCAGCCCATAGGCATAAACCGGAGTCGTCGCGTTCACCTTGGCGAACTCAGCCAGAGTCTTCATCATGCTGCGGCACTGCGCGCACCAGTCCGGAAAAAGCACCAGCACAGTAGCCGCGCCAAAGCTCTGCGGAAGCTGCGGTCTGGCGGTGGGCGAAAGAAACGCGCGCGTGATGATGAGATTCGGAAGCGGCGCTCCAAAGAGATGGAACCGCGTGCGCACGCTCTCAATCTGCGTGCGATCATCCGCGGGCAGAATCACCAGATCGGGCACGGCGCTGTCGCAATCCGCAGCCACTGCATTAGCGGAAACGCCATTGCCCATGGATTGATAAAAGAACGGCAGTTCCATCGCGGATTCATACAATTCACCCACGCTCATCACCGCGCTGCCGGTCGTGGCCTTCAGCGGAACGCCCAGCTTGAGCGCCGCAAGAATCTTGTCATGCTCCTCGCCGGCCAGCGAGAGCGCGTCCGCGTTGCCCGCCTGCTCCAGCGTGTCCTTCATGTAGCGCAGCGTGAAGGCAACCTCCGCATCATAAGGCAGTGAGCTAAGCATCTCATGCGTTGCCCGCACAGCCGCATCCACTGCGTTCTGGTGCATGAGCGCATTCACGCTGATCGCATAAGCCTGCGCCTGGTGCGGCTCGGCATGGCTGGCGATGTAGCGCGTAGCGGCAGCATTGGCGTCGTTCCAATCCTGTCCAAAGGCGCAAAGATGAGCCAGGTCGTAGAGATCATCGCCGGAATAATCCTCCGGCTTCATCTTCGCGCAGGCCTCGCGAGCCTCTTTCATGCCCACGATCAGCGCGCCAAGCTCCATGTCAGACCAGTTATCGAGCGAAGCGCGCACCCGGTCGAGCGGGCGCTGGGTATCTTTGTAGATTTCACTAGGGGTAAGCGAGGCCGGCACGGCTGTGCTCTGCACCGGCGCAGGCGCCGGCGGGTTTACCGGCGGAGTTGCCTGTCCATACGCGCCGCACGCACACACGGCCATCATCAGCGCCATCGGCACTCTTTGAGGCATACACGCTCCACTTGAAACAGATTTTGGCGATGCGGCAACACAGCACACCTCGCGCGCTTTTGCAACGGCACGGAGATGTCCTCTTACAGAATTAGACACCGCGAACAAAAAAGAAGTTCCCACTCCGCTGTGCTACTCTCTCATCACCGCATGAGCGATTCGACATCTCCTATAAGCCAACAGAGTCCAGCCGATTTACCGCGCGTACTCGGCGCATCGCAGGCCACGGCCATCGTTGTCGGCACCATCATCGGCAGCGGCATCTTTCTTGTCCCGCGCGAGATGATGCAGGATCTCGGCTCGTCATCGCTCGTGTACCTGGCCTGGATCGTCGGCGGATTGCTCTCGCTCTTTGGCGCAATGACCTATGCGGAGTTGGGAGCGATGCTGCCTTACGCAGGCGGCGAATACGTCTACCTGCGCGGAGCCTACGGCGACACAACCGCGTTCCTCTATATGTGGACATGGTTCGCCGTGGCCAAGCCCGCTTCGATTGCCGCGTCTGCCGTAGGCCTCGCACGCACGCTCGAAGTCTTTCCCTCATTTCATTTTCTCCTCGTACACGTGGCCGGCACACCGCTGCTCGGGTCGCAGATTTTTGCGATTGTCGTGACGTGGCTCATCACCTGGCTGAATTATCTCGGCATCAAAAAAGCCGGCAACTTCCAGCTTGTCTTTACCGTGCTCAAAGCCGTACTGATCCTGATTGTGGCCGCGCTGTGCTTTGCTTCGGTGTCGGGTTCGTGGGGAAATTTTTCCACCGGACTGCCGGGCGCAATGGGCGGGATGAACGGCTTTATGGAAGCGCTGATCGCCACGCTGTGGGCCTATGACGGATGGAACGATCTGACGATGGTGGCCGGCGAAGTGAAGCGGCCGGAGCGCAGTTTGCCGGTAGCGCTCATCGGCGGGCTGCTGGCCGTGGGCGTGCTCTTCATGGCCACAAACGCGGCGATTCAATACATTCTGCCGGCGGCAGGAATTGCGGCCAGCCCGCAGCCGGCCGTCTCGGCGCTGTCGGTCGTTGCCGGCCCGCGCGGTGCGGGCTTCGTGGCGGCGGCAATGGCCGTAAGCATCTTCGTCTCGCTCAATGGAACCATCATGTCCGGCGCGCGCGTGCCCTATGCCGCGGCGCGTGACCGGCTCTTCTTTCCGCAGTTCGCGCACATTCACCCGCGGCTCAAGTCGCCCTCAACGGCGCTCATCATCCAGGGATTGCTTTCGACAATCCTGCTGATCTTTCTGTCGCAGTTCCAGCAATTCTTCGATCTCGCGATCTTTGCCGAGTGGCTCTTTTACATGCTCACCACAACGACCATCTTCTTGTACCGCAGAAAATACCCCGGCCTCAAGCGGCCCTATCGCGTCTGGGGATACCCGGTGCTGCCTGCCATCTTCGTCCTCTGCGCAGCGGCAGTGCTGGTTGCGAGCTATACCAGCAATCTCAGAGGCTCCATCCTCGGCACCGTGCTCATCCTGCTCGGCCTGCCTGTGCTGTGGCTGGTGCGCAAGCTCTACGGCGCGTCCATTCCGATGGAGCACGGGCGCATGTACTAAAGCATTTTCCGGAATACTGTGAACTTTCCGGCTGCAGGGAAGGTGGATTTTCTTAAGGAAAATCCACTCGGCTGTCGTGGCTTCGGTCTACGCCGATCCGGAAAATGCTATGAGCGGCGCAATTACCCACGCCGCTTCACCGCTTCCGCATATACATCTACATACTCGCGCGCCGGACGCGTCCAACTGAAGTTCTTCGCCATGCCGTTGCGCATCATCCGCTGCCACGCTTCCTTGTTCGGAAAGACCGCCAGCGCGCGATCGATGCAGGCGAGAAAATCCTGCGGCGCGTAGCCGTGAAATTTGAAGCCGGTTCCGCTTCTCTGCTCCGCATCCCACTCTTCAATCGTGTCGTCCAGCCCGCCCGTCGCGCGCACCACCGGAACCGCCCCATAGCGCAGCGAGTACATCTGGTTCAGCCCGCCCGGCTCGTAGCGGCTCGGCATCAGAAAAATATCCGAACCGGCCTCCACCTTGTGCGCCAGCGCCTCGTCATAACGAATCTGCACCGAGACGCGCCCCGGATGTTGCGCAGCCCACTCGCGGAAAAAGTTTTCGTAGTAAGGCTCGCCCGAGCCCAGCGCGACAATGGCAACATCGCGCCGCATCAGCTCATCGGCAATGCCGGCCAGAATATCGAATCCCTTCTGCGGGGCGAAGCGCGAAACAATCCCCAGCACCGGCGTGCTCCGCGCAACATTCTCCAGCCCGAAGGCGTGCAATAAATCCGCGCGGCACTCTGTTTTGCCCGTCAACACATTCGCCGTGTAATGCGCGGCAAGAAAACCATCCGTCGAAGGGTCCCACTGCGAGTAATCCACGCCGTTCAAAATCCCGCGCAGGTCAGCGGCGCGACCGCGCAGCGCGCCGTCCAGCTTCTCGCCAAACTCCGGCGTCTGGATCTCCTCCGCATATTTGCGGCTCACCGTCGTCAGCATGTCGCTGTACACAATGCCGCCCTTGAGGAAATTAAACGTGTCGAACTGCTCCACGCGGTCCATCGTAAAAATATCCCACGGAAAAAGCAGATGCTCCGTAGTGAGCGGCGGAAACCATCCCTGATAACCGGCATTGTGAATCGTCAGCACCGTGCCCGCGTGATTCAACACTGAATCCGTCGCATAAACCGTGCGCAGATACACAGGAATCAGCGCCGCCTGCCAGTCATGCACGTGAAAGACGCTCGGCACACCGAGAATCTTCGTCGCCTCCAGCACCGCGCGGCAAAAGAGCCCGAAGCGCTCCCAGTTATTGGGATATTCGCCGCCGCCCGTTCCGTAGAGCCCCTGCCGGTCAAACAAATCCGGGCAATCGACAAAGTAATACTGCACGCCGCCGCGCTTGCCGCCGTCCACAATCCCCGCAAAGCGGTTGTAATACTCAAACGGAATCGTGATCGAACGCACCGCATACTTCCACATGTCCGTCAGGTGCGGCCGCACAACGGCATAAAGCGGCAGATACACCGTCACCTCGTGGCCCAGCTTGGCCAGCTCGACAGGGAGCGTGCCGACAACATCCGCCAGCCCGCCGGTCTTCGCAAACGGAACACACTCCGAAGCAGCAAATACAATGTGCATGGAAGGCTTTCTCTCCAGACCCTAACAAGTCAGTCTATTGCACGGCAGACATTTTCAAGGCCACCATGCAGGATCGCGCGCAACCCGGACAACACCCCGAATCCGCTCCCGCTCTTTTCGATGCGCAAATCGCCCTTCTCGACAACCCAATCTGGGGCGCGCTCAGCACGCGGCATCTCAGCCTCGCTCTCGGCAATGAGCGCGCCCGCCGCTACCCCGCGGAAATCGGCCCGCTGAGCGGCATCCCTTCGCAGTCCGCGGAAAGCTATGCCGCACTCGGTGAGCTGGCCGGTCCTCAAGGCGTAGTAGCGCTCTTCTCGCTCGAAGAGTTCCGCATCCCGCCCGGATGGACAACCGTGCGCACCGGTGCGCTCTACCAGATGGTGCGCCAGACGCGCGGCCAGTTGCCATCCGTGCAGCTCACCACCGGAGCCACTCTGCGGCGGCTCACCGCAACCGACGCTCCCGCCATGGTCGCTCTCGCCGAGCTCACCGAGCCCGGCCCATTCCGCCTGCGCACCATGGAGCTCGGCAACTTCTACGGTATATTTCACGGCGAGCGATTAATGGCTATGGCTGGCAAGCGGATGCACCTGCCGGGACTCATCGAAGTCAGCGGCGTCTGCACGCACCCGAAAGCCCGCGGCCGCGGATACGCGCGGCTGCTCATGTCCATCGTGATCGAAGAGATCGAGCGCGCCGGAGAAACGGCCTTCCTGCACGTGCTGACGGAGAACCCCGCAATCCGCGTCTACGAAGCGCTGGGCTTCGCGATTCGCAAGCAGTTCCATTTTGCGGCTTTGAAGAACGTGGGATAGCTTCAGAGGGAGCAGACGCTGCAAGCGGCGGATGCCATCCCTCAAAAAAATGAGCGCCGCTGCGGGAAACAGCGTCCTGCTTAGTGGAGAATGCCGATGAGCTCATCTTTTTCCATGCGTCTTCGCGCCATGCGTCTTCGATCGTTCAGCGTCTTCCTGCTGGCGCTTGCCGCATTGCCCGCCTTTGCACAAACGAGCGGCGCTCAGCAGGCTGCGACTCAAACGCCGCCTGCCTTCGAGGTGGTCGCCATCAAGCTCTACAAAGGCGACTACCATTACGGATTCATCAACGGCACGCGGGACATGTTTTCTTCGAATGAGGACGCCCTGCGACTGATGCAGTATGCCTTCAATGTGCCTGTGTGGGAGATCGCCGGGTACCCGGACTGGGCCGGTTCTGTGCGGTACCAGGTCGACGCAAAAATCGACGACGACACGCTTGCGGTGCTGGACAAGCTGCCTGGCGAGGAGCGTTCTGAGCGGCGGCGTGAGATGTTGCTTGCGGTTCTGGTGGATCGATTCGGCCTCAAATACCACCACGAAACGAAGGTGATGCCTGTTTACGAGCTTGTTGTTGCCAGGCACGGGCCAAAGCTCACACAATCGAAGACAACAAAAACGAGCACTACACAGCGCAACAACACGATGAAAGGCACAGGGACATTGTCCGATCTGGCTATCTGGCTCTCGCGGATCGTGGACAGGCCGACCCTGGACAAAACCAACCTGGCGGGACGATACGACGTGCAGTTGACCTGGTCCAACGAGAATGGTCCCGCGGACGAGGACACAGCGCCATCGATCTTCACTGCCCTCACGGAGCAGCTTGGGCTCAAGCTGATTTCCGCAAAGGCGCCCGTGGATACGATTGTGATTGACGCGCTAACCAAGCCAACCCTGGACTGACAGCGCGCGATCCTGCTCCGCTACCATCATCTTTTGACCCTATGCCGCCGAAATCCAGACTCGGACAAAATTTTCTGCGCGATCGCGCAGCCATCGAGCGCATCGCCGCAGCGCTCGGCGAAGTCTCCGGCAAGACAGTGCTCGAAATCGGCCCCGGCGAAGGAGCCATCACGCAGGCACTCATCGCGCGCGCAGGCCACGTCACGGCAATCGAGCTGGACCACGAGCTCGCCCTGCGCCTGCAAGTAAGGTTTCCAGCGGACAAGCTCACCGTCGTCGAGCAGGACGTGCTCGCCTTTGACTTTGCAACGACGGCCGCAAACGCAGGACAGCGCCTCATCATAGCCGGCAATCTGCCCTACTACATCACCTCGCCGATCCTGCTCAAGCTCGCGGAAAACCATGCCGCGCTCGATCGCGCCGTGCTCATGGTCCAGCGCGAGGTAGCCGATCGCGTAACGGCCGAGCCGGGCTCGCGCGACTACGGCCTGCTCTCCGTAACGGTGCAGATGTACGGGCCGGTCGAAAAGCTCTTCACGCTGCCGCCCG